>NZ_NPFP01000043.1:0-167045 GCF_002259145.1 Rhodococcus sp. 15-2388-1-1a
GGTTTGCGTGACAGTTGACTACCGAATGTCATGTTTCTGTGTGGTAATCCGGTCGCGTGGGCCGTTTGCCGAGGCCCCGCTACCGCCCATAACACCAAGAATGGACCGGTGAGATGAACCTGAGCAAGATTCGGAAAGGCGAGTGCGGAGATCCCGGACCGTACGCTGCACACTGCACGGACTATCCCGGTCACCGGTTTAGCTGCTACGACGCTGGCGAGGACGTCTCGTTCAACCACCGGCAGGACTTCCGCCACGACTGCACCGATCCCGAATGCGAGCGCCAACACTTCACCAACGAGGGCGACTGAGTTGTCCGTATGCTGGGGTGATGGCACACACGGACATCACGGCAATTGTTACGCGCTCCACGTGTAACAAATCGGTCACCGTGTCGCCAAATGTCCGATTCGTTCGATACGGTCTGAAACGAAGAACGGCCCCGCCGGTGCGCTAACACCGGGCGGGGCCAAGCCACCCACCAGATGTGACCTGGGAGATGACCAGTGCTGAACGCTACCCTGCCCACCATCAACGCCACCACCCTCGACGGGATCGACCGCGAGTTCTACGCGGACTCGTTCATCCGCCGGTGGGACTCCGAGAACACCCGAGCAACCTACCGAGACGACCTCAAAGTGTTCTTCGGTTGGTGCGACGGACACGGACTCGACGTATTCGCAGCACACCGGACGCACCTCGAGATCTTCGTGCGGTACCTCGCCGAGGAACGCGGCAACGCGATCTCGACGATCCACCACCGCATGGCAACGCTTCGCCAGTTCTACGAGCTCGCCCTCGACGACGATCTGGTGCGGAAGAACCCGTGCCGACTCGTCAAGCTCCCGAGGATCCAGATCGACAACACGCGGGCCAAGTCGCTGACCGCCCGCGAATTCGACCGGCTCGTCGACGTCGCCGCCGCGTCCACACCGACCGACTACGCGCTGACCCTCGTCATGGGGATCTGCGGACTACGCGTCTCGGCTGCCTGCTCCCTCGATGTAGAGACCTCGACAGTCGTCGAACAGGCGCACCGCGTGTTCCTGTTCACGCAGAAAGGCGGGCAGGTGACGACAGTTCCACAGCCCCCGATGGTCATCCAGGCCGTCGACCGGGCCATCGACGGCCGCACGACGGGGCCGCTGCTCCGCCGCCGCGACGGGTCACGGATGACGCGTTCGTCCGCGGCCCGGGTGGTGAAGCGACTCGCGAAAAAGGCCGGGATCAATCGCTCGATCTCGCCGCACACCCTGCGGCACACATTCTGCGAAGCGTCACTCAATGCGAACGTTCCGCTCGAGATCGTCGCGAAGTCGATGGGCCACAAGGATTCGTCGACGACGTACCGGCATTACAGTCGCCGCGGTTTGCCGAGCAACATGCACTCGTCGTACGTCGTCGCGGGGAAGATGCTCGTCCCCTCGTTCTGATCGCCCCACCCACTGAAAGCCCCGGAGTGCCCGCAAGGGCCCCGGGGCTTTCCCATGTTCCCACCCGGCGGGGTTTTCGTTCACCCCCACTGCACCGGGCCACCCTCGCCGGGTGGGACCTCACGGTCCGGTGCTCGCTCCACACCTCCAACACGAAAGGCCCCGGTGCAATGGGACTCGTAGTAACACGCTCATTCCAGGCGGACCCCGTCGAAATCACCATCCCGCAGGCCGGCAACAAAAAGGACGTCGAGTTCACGTTGCCGAAGCTCGGATACATCTCCTACCCGATCACCTCGAAGGTCGACGCGTGGACCACACAACGGTTCACCGAGGTCACCGCCTACCGCGCCGAGCAGCGGGAGAAGGGCAACGTCGTCCCGGACTCTGATCCCCTCGGCCGCTACCCATCGCCGCTCGACGTGATGGAGCAGATGATCGGGCACCTCGACCCGAAGGCCGCGGCCGCGGTCTCGGAGCTGTCGTACCAGGAGAAGCAGGACATCTGGGAGTACTGGAACTCCGAGTCTGCCCCGGCTGCCCCGGAAAAATCTTCGGCCTCCTCCGACTCCTCCGACGCGACGGAGTAGAGGGGGCTATCCGCTCCGATCTGCTGAATGTCGGCAGGTCACTCGACGAGCTCGGTGACACCCTCGGCTGGCACGACCTCGAGGCGTGGCTCGACCACCTGCCGGGGGTGTCCGCATTCCGGCGGCTCGTCGACCCGATGGGTGTGTTCGCCGATCCGGAGATCCGCAGGCTCGCGTCGATCGAGGATTCTCTCGCGGTCATCAACTGGCGTCTCGCCGGGGCTGATCAGGACAACCTTCCGAAGTCGACTGTCGAGCTCGCGCGGGTCTCGCTGGCGAAGCGGGAGGCCGCGAAATCGGCGCCGGTCGTCAAGGGCACCGTCGTCGATGTGCGTGCCGAGCTCGCGCGCCGGCAACGCGGCGAAGCGCCGGTGTCGGTGAAACCGAAGACGAAGAAACCACCGAATCCCAAAGCGAAGGCGATCCGCGACGAGCTCGCGCGCCGTCGTGCTGCGAACGAGTAACTACCCCACACCCGAAACCCAACGAGGACCGAGCCAATGTGCCGGTCCTCGTTGGGTTTTCGTGTATCTACAGCAGGAGGATTCGTGACCGAACTCGGCGTTGGCTACCTCTCGATTGTCGCGTCGACGAACGGGATGCAACGGCAGATCCAGAACTCTCTCAACGGCGCTCAGGCAGGGGCCGATCGCGCCGGCCAGGGGATGGGCACCAAGCTCGCGGCCGGTCTCGGGAAGACACTGAAAATTGGTGTCGCCTCGGCCGGTGCCGCTGCATCGGGGTTCCTCGCGGCGTCGATCACCAAGGGTCTCGGTCGGCTGAACTCGATCGAGCAGGCGCAGGCGAAGCTGTCCGGTCTCGGGAACTCGACGACCACGGTGTCGAAGGTGATGGAGTCGGCGCTGGCGTCGGTGAAGGGCACCGCGTTCGGGCTCGGTGACGCTGCGACGGTCGCGGCGTCTGCGGTCGCTGCCGGGATCAAGCCCGGTGAAGATCTCACGCGCACACTGAAACTGACCGGTGACGCGGCGACCATCGCGGGTGTCGGCCTGACGGATATGGGCGCAATTTTCGGGAAGGTCGCGGCCGCCAACAAGATTCAGGGCGACGTCATCGGACAGCTCGCCGATCAGGGCATCCCGATTGTGCAGCTACTCGGCCAGGAGCTCGGCACCACGGCCGAGGAAACCCTCAAGCTGGCGTCGGATGGCGCGATCAATTTTGCGACCTTCCAGAACGCCATGGAGACAGGTCTCAGTGGTGCCGCACTGAAAGCGGGTAACACCGTCCGCGGCTCGCTCGACAACATGGGTGCCGCGACGGGCCGATTCGGTGCCACCCTCGCGGGACCGTTCTTCCGCCAGGCGGCGAAGGGGTTCGGTGCCGTCACCGACGGTATCGACGGCCTCGAGGCTCGAGCGAAACCGATCATGGCCGGGTTCGAGCAGGACCTGATCAACAAATACATCCCGGCGGTCACCGGTTTCGGTGAGTCCGCAGTCGATGCCTTCGGCAAATTCCGTGAGTCCGATATCGCGGTGACGTCGGTCGGTCGCCTCGGAGGCGTGTTCGACGAACTGGTGGCGACGGGCCGCGAGGTCGCACCTGCTGTCGGGTCGATCGTGACGTCACTTGCGGAAGCGTCCGCTGCTCTCGGTATCTCGACGTGGGACATCTTCCTGTCGACGCTCGAGGCATCGGCGCGAATCCTCGATGTGACACTGGTTCCGGCGCTGAATGCGACTGCGGGAGTGCTCGAATCGAATCAGGGCCTCGTCGTCGGACTGGCTGCGGCGTTCCTGTTGTTCAAGACCATCCCGGCGATCATGGGTCGTGTCTCTGCCGGTGTCGGTGGCATCCAGGGGCAGGTGCGTTCTGCTGATCGTGCGACGGCCGGTTACCGGGCGTCACTGTCGGCGATGACGGGCGACTTCCGTCGACTGGCTCCGCAGATCGGTGTCGTCGGTGGCGCTATGCGTGCCCTCGGCAACAACTCGTCGACGATCCGCACGATGCAGAACCAGTTCATCGGGGCGTCGTCGACGGCCCGTGGATTCGGGGCGGCCCTGCGGACCGGTGTGACGCCGGCGGTCGGTGCTCTGCGTGCCGGTGTTTCCTCGGCGGCCGGTGTCCTCGGCGGTCCGTGGGGTGTCGCGCTCCTCGCCGCGACGATCGGTGTCCTCAACTACCAGTCGGGTGTCGCGAAAGCTACGACGCAGCAACGCATCCTGGCGGAGTCCACCACGGCCGCGGCGACGGCGCAGGGTGAACTCCTGACGGCGATGGCCGGTGGCGATCAGGCCGATATCACGTCGACGCTGACCTCGAATGTTCGTGCGTTGCGTGGGGAGCAGCAGCAGCTCGCCGGTACCGGTACGAGCCTGATGCAGCAGAACGTGGCTGTCCTCGACGCGCTCGGCGTCAAGCTGGGGATCACGCGCGGCGAGACGCTCGACGCGGCGCTGGCGCAGGACGAGCTCGCAGACGCCTCCGCCGGTGTCGTCGGGGTTCTCGATCGGCAGAAGATCTCGAACGAGGACGTCGCGGCCGCTGTGAGTGGCTCGGCGGAGGAGTACGCGAAACTGTCGCGGGCTCTGTTCGATGGGACCGCCGAGGGTGTCGCTGCGAACGATTGGCTGCGGCAGCAACGCGACGAGTACATGCGTCTCAAGGAAGCGCTCGAGCAGATCGGGCCTGCGGGCATGACGATCTCGGAGGGCCTCCGTGAGATCGAGACGGCGGCCGGTGATTCGAGTAAGAAGCTGCAGGGACTCGAGACGGTCCTCAAGGGTCTGGGCATCCTCGAGACGGATACGCAGTCCGCGTTGTTCGATACGGCGGAGACGGTCCGGGAGCTCGCCGAGGCGGCCGCGCAGGGTGCCGACCCGATCGGTGGTCTCGGTGACGCGCTGATCGGTCTCGACGGCAACCTGAACCCGGAGCAGTCGAACGCGAAAGCGTTGCGGGAAAGCCTGATCGAGCTCTCGACAGAGTTCAAGAATTTGGCTGTCTCGGGTGTGACCGGGCAGGAGGCGTACGGGAAGATCGAGGGCGGTCTGCAGTCCCTTGCGGACATGTACGACCTTCCGATCGAGAAGGTCGCCGAGCTGGCTCGGCAGTTCGGTCTCGTCCCGGACGTCGTCGACACCGCGCTGGTCGTCGACGGCGGTACCGAGGCGGCCCGCGCGCTGACCGAGCTGAAGCTGCGTCTCGACGAGCTGCCCGACGGTGCGCCTCGGGTGATCAACATGATCGTCGAGGACGAGGCGGCGCGGAAGGCGTTGGAGGACGCCGGCCATCAGGTCAAGGTCCTCGACGAAACGATCGGCCTGATCGAGATCACAGCCAAGACAGACGGTTTCGATCTCGCGAATCAGGCAGTGAAGAACGCTCTCGCCGAGCTCGGCGCTACGGGCGCGACGGCACAGTTCGATGCCGACACGACCCGGTTCTATCTCGCCGACGGTGAGGTTCGGGCTTCGATCGCCGAGCTCGACTTCGAGACGATGTCTCCGGAAGTCAACCTCGTGCTGTCGAAGTTCCTGACCGGCCGCGACGTCACGATGGAGGAGATCTCCAAGCTCGACCTGACGACGGCCGAGCCGGAGGTGAAGCTGGCGGTCGAGAAGGCCCTCGCTGACGCGAAGGTCATCAACGACGCGATCGACAGGGCGGCGGCCGATCGGTTCGCGAAGATCGAGTTCGACATTCGCGAGTACCGCAGTCGCGTCGAGGGTTTCCGCGGCGAAGGCGGCAACATCCAGGGCCCGGTGGCTGCATTGCCGCCGTTCGCTGGAGGTGGCCGTCTCCCGACAACGGGACCGGGCACCGAGCGGGTCGATGGGTTCGTCGGTATCGCCGACAACGGGCAGGCCGTCGCCAGGGTCAACCGTGGCGAGTGGGTCGTCAACGAGCGGTCGTCGGAGAAGTACGACCGCGAGATCGCGGCGATCAACGCGGGAACGTTCCCGAAGTTGCCGGGATACGAGACCGGTGGCCGTGTCGGTTCGGTGACGTCGCGGGACCTGCTCGATTTCGTGAACGGGTCGCAAGGCAAGCCGCTCACCGGCGACAAGTACGTCTTCGGTGGCATCAACTGGGGTGATTGCTCGGCGGCTATGTCGGCGATCGCCAGGTTCGCTGTCGGTCTCGCTCCGTTCGCGGCGCGGTTCGCTACCGCCTCGATGGGCTCGGCACTGTCCGCGATGGGATTCCAGTCCGGTCAGGGTGGTCCTGGTGATCTGCGGTTCGGGTGGATGAACGGCGGCCCCGGTGGTGGTCACACTGCGGGGACGTTGCCTGATGGCACGAACGTCGAGATGGGCGGCGGCTACGGCGGCGGCATGGTCGGCGGTTCTGTCGGTGCAAATGCGTCTCAGTTCACCGATCACGCCTACTTGCCGATCGAGCAGGGCGACGGCGGCATGTCCGTCTCGCGCGGGTCCCGCAGCTCGAGGTCGAAGGCCCCGGAGTGGACGGCGAAGCAGCAGCTCGATCTCGACGCCGCTGCGAACGCGATCACGTTGGCGGAGGAAGCGCGCAACGAGGTCGAGGCGAAGCTCGCCGAGGGTAAGGCGACGTCGGCGGATGTCACGGCCGCGAACATCAAAGTCCAGCAGGCGCAGCAGAAGGTCACAGATCTGCAAGCGAAGAAGGACGAGGCCGCGGCGTACGTCGAGGAAGGGCCGGCACCGCAAGCGCCGGCCTTGGGCCGTGCGTTCACCGATGCGGAGTCGGAGCGGATCGATGCGCAGGTTGCGTTGGAGTCGGCGAACACCAGCCGCAACGAGGTCTACGACGACCCGGACGCGACGGAGGCGCAGCGCCGGAAGGCGGATGCGGATCTGTTCAAGGCGCAGCAGGCGTTGAACCTGGCCGGTACCAAGCCGGCGGGGGAGTCGGATCTGCCGTCGTCGTGGTCGGAGCTCGCGGGGAACTTCGCCCGCGACTTCGTGATGGGTCAGGTCGAGGATGCGCTCGAGGTGTTCGGGCTCCCGAACGAGCTCCCGGGCGCGGTGAAGGCAGCAGCGATGCTCGCCGATGCTCTCAAGTCCGATCCGGCGGCCGGGGCGACGGTCGGTGCTCCGTCGTCGACTGTGTTCGACCCTGGCAGTGCGGGGGCGTCACAGAAGGACATCCTGGCGGATTCACCGGTGCTGTACGACCCGTCGAGGGGCCCGGAACAGTGGGCTCCGATCGTCGAGAAGGGGCTGCAGGAGACCGGCAACTCGTTGTCGTCGACTGCCGCGACTCTCGATCGGATCGCGGCGCAGTCGGGCGGCGATCCCGCGAATCTGCTGGCGCTCACGCGTGAGGAGTTCGCGAAGCATCGTGACCCGAGCCTGCCGAATGATCCGCAGAACCCGTTGGCGAATCTCGTTGCGGGGCTGCGTTACAACCCGATCCGCGGTTTCTATAACGGCGGTGAGGTTCGTGGACAGTCCGGGGTCGACAAGATCCCGGCGTGGTTGACGGACGAGGAGTTCGTCGTCAACAACCGGGCGGCGACGGCGGGCGACAACCCGTCGATTCTGCAGGCGATGAATGCCGGCGCGAATCTCGCGTTGGGGCCGTCGTCTCCGTCGTCGAACGGGCGTCCCGGGTCGGTGTTCCACCTGTACGGCGTCACTGATGCGGATGACGCGATCAAGAAATGGAAGGTGGCAGAAATGGTCGACGCTGCAACGCATTACGGGACGATGCCATGACGAGCCCGTTCGTGCAGGACGAGTTGATTCAACTCAAGATCGTCGGTGTCGACGGCTCGGAGTGGATCATCTCGGGTGCCGGGGCCGGCCTGCAAGGGGCCGGTCTCGGCGAGAGCCCGGAGGGGTTCTGGGAGACACCGGTGACGACGTTGTGGACGCAGGGCGCGTATCAGCAGTCGGCGACGTTCACCGGCGAGAAGGTCGACATGATGACGGGCGTCTGGACGATTCACCTCGTCCCGGTGCCCGGTCAGACGTGGCAGCAGACGTTCTCGAAGTGGAAGCGGGCGTGGTCGACTGCGAAGCAGACGACGATCGAGGGCACCACGCAGGACGGCGGGGTCCGGAAGCTGAAAGTGCAGCTGATCGAGAACCTCAAGTTCACGCCGAAGAACGATCCGGCGTTCAACTCGTACGGGTTCGTGGTGATGCAGTTCCGTCCGACGTGGCCGTTCTGGATCGAGGATGACGTCGTCGATGTGTTCCAGGCGAACAACGATTCCCGCGTGACATTGTCGAGTCCACTTGTGCTGCAGGGCTCCCCGAACCAGTCGTTCAACACGGTGTACCGGGGGACGGTGGTCACGTCCAATCCGACGGACTGGCCGATGCACCACAAGTGGATCATCGACAACCCTTCCGGCGGGTCGGTCATCGCCCGCGCGCAGATCCCCGATTTCTCATGGGAGACCGACCCGGAAGAGGACGACTACGAGTACCGGGCCCGTGCGATCTGGATTCCGTCTCTCGCTGTCGGTGAGGAACTGACGATCGACACGTACCCGGACAACGAGACGTGGCGGTCGAACATCAACCCGATGTTCGTGGGCCGCAGTGCCGGTGTCGAATTCGAGTTCGAGGTGCCGCCGGGTACCGACCCGATCGACATTCCGATCACCTGCACGGCACCGGGCATGACGGTCATGGTGCGGCAGACCCGCAACTGGACTTCCCTGATTGGAGTGTGACGCAATGTCTGTCGTAGCAGCAGATCCCACGAATCCGCTTCTCCAGGATCCGGCGCTGTTGGCGCGTATGGATCGGATCTGGGAGGAGTCGGAGCGGGAGAAGGAACGCACTCAACGTCGCCGCCGGAAGCGTGGTCTCGTCCGATTGTGGGACGGCGACATGGTGTATCGCGGCCGGATCACGACGGAAGCTGAGGGGCATTTCCGGTGGCGGATGAACAACACCGGCACCGCGAGGCAGCTTCTCCCGGTGGGTCATTGGTTGACGAACTGGGCTGTCGATCCGTACGGGCGGACGAAGCAGAACATTCACATCACGTTCGACAAGGACGGTGCCCGCTGGGGTGGCCGTTGCGCCGGCGATGCGTCGACGAAGATCGTGAAGGGCGAGGACGGTAAGCGGTACGTCGAGTTGTCGTTCCTCGACGACGTGGAAGAGACCAAGAATTTGTTGGTCTGGAACTCACCTTTCCTGCCGGCGATCGTGCAGAAGAGGGCTTTCGCTGTCGCGGGCCCGTCGCGGTACATGCTGAAACTTGCTCTGTTCCTGAACATTATGAGGATGGAGGGCAACTGGTGGGCTCTCCCGGATGATCCGCTGGACCCGTCGCAGTGGGGTCAGTTGTTCAACATGTCGAACTGGAACATGGTCGTCGTTCCGCACGCGTTCGGTTCGGATACTTCACCGTGGACGGTGCTGTCCAGCAGGTTCGAGTACTGGTTCGATATGGCGGAGCCGTCCCTCGCTGATGCGCAGTTGATGTTGACGACGCGGCGTTGGTTGACGGGCGATCCCGCTCCGTGGCCTGGCGCGAACCTGCGGAACGGGACGATCGTGTTCGACATCGTCGATGTGTCCGGGTACTGGTCGGAGACGTCGACGGGCGGCACGATCTGGGATGGGTTGAAGCGGACGATCGTGCAGATCGCGGACAACCTCGTCGACGAGATCGTGACGAACGCAACGGGTGCGATCGATCCGTACCAGAACATCGTCGGGAAGTGGCTCGGCACGTTCCCTCGTCAGCCGTACATCGTGTACCGCGACGGGAAGATCTCGGGGATCGATGCGTCGGAATGGTCGTTCACCCCCGGCACCGTCATACAAGTCGTCACCGGAGGCCACTCGGCCCCGGGAATCAACGAGGGCTTGGAAGCGGCGATTGTGCTGGGCGGCAACTACCTCGGGCAGTTCATCGCGCTCCCGACGGCCGGGGTCATCGCGAATGCATTTCTGAAACCGCTGTATCTCGACACGCTCGGAGCTTGGTGGTCCATCAAGAGCCCGGTCCGATCGTTGCGGTATGGGTGGTCGCATTATCAGGAAGCGATCGCGTCGGATTCGAAACGGGCGTACACCCTTTCGTCGGCGATGACGATCCGGGACACGTTCCACAAGACCCGGCCTCGGACGACGCATCACGCGAAGCTCGGCGACGGCCGGCCGTACTACATCGGCGATCGCGGTCAGGGGCACTGGTTCCTCGGCACGAGGATCGGGCTCACGCTCCGCGACTTCCCCCGCAAGGGAACGGTATTCGTCGAGCAAGCATCACAGATCGACTACGACTACGACCGCGATAGTGCGGGCTGGTCGGCGATCGTCGGCGACCCGAGGGCGAACGAAGCCCCGGGCGAACGCAACATCCGTCTCATTCGATCGTTGGCCGCTGCAGGCCACAAACTAGGAGTGGTGTAACCATGGCGATTCCGCTGCAAGCATTCTGTGATCCGGACGATCCGGAGGAGGCCGCGCTGTGGGCGCTCCTCGGGTTGGAGGACGGGTCGGGTGTGCCGATGATCGTCCCCGAAGTGTCGCTGCGGAAGATGTCGAAGAACCTCATCGAGTACGGCGGGTTCCGTCATCACCCGGAGTTGCAGACGAAGAAGGCGATCATCGTCGGTGCTCCGGAGGCGGAGGGTGTGCATTGGATGGGTGTCGGGATGATCGAGTGGGTCGACATCGATCACGAGGAACCCGTCGCGGTGGTCGAAGCTGCTGTCGCGGCGGAGGAGCCGATCCTCGAAGATTCAGACCTCGATCAAGCGTCGGCGGCGCAGCTCATCAAGCTCGCCGAGAAGCTGCAGGAACGCGGTGTCATCCGGCCACCGGAGGCACCGACCGCGTTGGACGGGTATGCGACTGATCAGGCGGCGGTGTCGTCGGTCGAGGTCGACTGATGGGTATCGCTCCGGAACGCCCGACACCGGACACCGCGTACGCCGGTACTGCCGGCGGGACGGGTGTCGCGAACGTCCAATCGGAGTCGGAAGCGAAGATCCGCGCAGCCGGCCGGGCCGGCGTAGACGCCGCATACGGCGACGGCCGAAACAACATGACGAACAACCTGTTCGGCGGATTCGGCAACGGCATCGGTGGACTTGTCGCGATGCTCGTGCAGGGTGCATTCGGAATCATCGGCGGCGTTGCCGACCTCATCGGTGGGCTCCTCGGAATTCGAAACAAGGCCGACAACGCGAGCCAGCAGGTAGCCGAGCAGGCCGGTTCGATCGAGGGTCTCGAGGTTCGCGTCACTGCACTCGAAGGCGGTGGTACGCGGACCGTGTACTCGAGCAATTTCGTGTGGGAAAACCCGGGCAGCGGAACAGTGAAGGTCGCGGTCTTCAATGGTGGTCAGTGTGGCCAGGATTCGCGTCAATCGAACACTGCGATCGGCGGTGTACATGGCGGATACCAGCTGAAAGAGTTCAGGTGCGCAGACCTACCGGCCACCGTCAACGGCGCGGTCGGTGCGGGCGGTGTAACGAACCTGCAGGCGGGCGGAACGACGTCGTTCGGCACGTACCTGGTCGGTCTGTCCGGAGCGCCGGGATCGATCCTCACGAAGGAGGGCGCGGTTGCGTCGACGTCTGCTCCGGGCAGCGGCGGCGACGGCGGACTCAGTCAGAGCAACGGATTCAAGGGCGGCGCGTCGGCGTTGGCTGACGGTGGCAATGGTGGTGCGGGCACCACTGCTGGCGCTGGTGGCAACGGCCAACCGGGACAGTCGGTGCCCATCGAATCTGATGTGCCGTGCGGTGGCGGCGGCGGTGGCGGCGGTGGCTCGTTCGGTGGTGCCTTCGGGGACCCCGGCGACGGCGGTGCAGGCGGTGCGCCAGGTGGTGGCGGTGGCGGTGGCGGGTCGAAAACGAACCTCAACCCTGCCGGAGTCGGACCTGGCGGCCCAGGTGCCAACGGTCGGCTGATCATCATTTACACCCCAGGAGGCGCAGTCGCATGAAAGCTGTCCGTGTCAAACCCGACATGAATCCAGATCTCGTCAATTGGAACGGCGACGCACGCTTGTATTTACTCGATCCTGCGTTCGACGGACATCACTACGTTGCGGTCGAAGTGTGGCCCGCAACAGCGCAATTCGGCGCCGAGACTCATGTGTACGCAGCGTGGCGTAACGGCGGGGCCATCGCTCACCCGGGCGGCGGGTTGTCACCGCAGCGGCGCTACAAGGCCGAGATGACGCACGAGGGGGCACTCGCCGAGCTTGGCTACGAGGTGGAGCCGTGAGGGTGACCCGCGAGCAACTCATCGAGCTCCTCGCCGCCAACGCGCCCGCCGGGTCAGTCTGGCTCGTCCACGAGGACAAGACAACCGAGATCGTCGAGAACCCCACGGTCGACCAGCTCGCCGAGTACCGATCGTGGACGACCTGGCCGATGTACCTCATTCGGACCGACCTCGCCGAAAACTACATCCGCGAACACGGCCTCGACGGCGCAGTGACCCTGCTGAACCTCACGTTCGCGCTCATCCCAGACCCGCGCTCCACCGTCATCCGCGCCGCTGCAATCACCGGCCGTTTCCTCAACCGACGCAAAACCAAACCCGCACAGGAGGACTGATGCGAACAATATCCAGAACGCAGGTCGACGCGACCCGCGCATACATCTGGTCGAAGGACTGGCTTCCCTACGCCTACGGCGGGAGCGGAAACCCCGGCGGTGACTGCTCCTGGTTCGCGTTCGCCGTCGCAGCCCACGTCCAAGGGATGCAGGCGAACCGCCGCTACGGGTCGACGGAGAACTGCAACCGCCCCGGCCGCTACGGTGCGACCGCCACCGGTGACGCCGCGCAGCTCGGACTCATCCACGTCGCGAAAGCATCCGACGTCCCCGCCGACGCCCTCGTGAAGCTCGGGTTCATGCACGGCGGAGGTGGCTACAACTCGCACGTTGCCGGCACCTTCGACGGACTGAACTTCGAGTCACGCGGTATGTACCGCAACCGATCCGGGCACGTCGTAGCCGCGTCTGCCCGCGCGTGGAACGACCCACTGTTCCACGACTTTTGGTATCTGCCGGCCGTCGCCGGTGCGGGCAACCCCGACGACTTCCCACTGCCCGCGGGCTGGTTCTTCGGCCCGTTCGACGGACCCGACGAGTCCGTTTCCGGAGAAGCACCCGGGACGCCCGCGCATCACGTCGCCGGGATCAAGCGGATGCAGGCCAAGCTCGGCATCCCGCAGACCGGGAAGTGGCGTGACGCCCGCGATGCGATCGCGGCCCTGCAGCGCACCGACCCCACGCTCACACCGGACGGCACAGTCGGCCCGAAAACGTGGGCGCTGATCATGCGCCTCGGCACAGTCACACCACCCGCACCCAATCCAGGAGGACCCGCACCCATGACACCCGAACAGCACGCCGCCCTGCAGTGGGGCGCACCGCACAAGGTCCGCCAGGTCCGCGACCGCGAGCACGCCGAAGTGAAGGACGGCAACGAAGCCTGGGCCCGGGCGATGCTCGCCGACGTCTGGAACGAAACGAAGTGGGACGGCTACAAGTCCCACGTGCCCGGCGACGACCGCGAAGGCTCCCTCGTGTTCTGGGCCCTCGAAACCCACGCCGAGGCAGTTGCCACTCGCAAGCTCGTCGAATCGCTGCAGGCGCGGTTCGCATCCGGCGACACCATCCAGCAGACCAAGGCCGAAACCTCGTCCTGACCTGAACCATCCCGCTCGAAAACCAAACAGAGAGAACTGATCATGGCCCCTTCCGAAAGCAACACCGTTCACGTCACCGCGACCGTCGAGACGGCCTATCTGTCCGTCGACACTCGGGCATTCTGGATCGACCTCGCCGACCGTGCATCGAAAACGTTCCTGCAGAACGTGCTCCTGTTCCTCGGTGCCGGCGCGACCCTCGTATCCGTGTCGTGGCCCGTCGCACTCAGCTCGGCAGGCCTCGCGACCGTCGTCACCGTGCTCCTGGCGTTCGTCGGCTCGACCGCACTGACGTCCGGGAACTTCCTGATCGACCTCGGCGACCGCGCGGCCCGCACCTTCGCCGGCAGCCTCGTCGCAGCCATCCCCGCGACCGGCGGATTCGCCGACGTCAACTGGCGAGACGCGGTCACCATCGCTGGCACCGCCGTTCTATTCTCGATCCTGACATCGCTCGCGACCGTCAATCTCGGTGCCAGCAAGGGACTCCCGTCGACGGCCCCCGTCACACCTTCGGTGATCGACCTCGAACCCGAGACAGTCTCCGACACCGAATACTCCGCTGACACCCTCGGCGAAGCAGGCGGACCAGTCACGTTCAACGACGGCCGGCACTCCGCCGGAAACTGATGCTCGGAACCCGACTAGCGGCAGGGGCCGCCGGCGCAATGCAAATCAGCGTCGGCGGCCTCTACCTCGGGCCATCCAACCTGGTCCGCCGCCCCCTCCCCCCTGACCAAATCAACCTCGTCATGTACATCGAGCAGGCCGGCCCCGTCTGGGTCCTCCTCTTCGCGCTCTCCGGAGCATGGCTCGTCACCTGCGCAATCCGCGGCCACGGATTCGTCATCGCCCACGGACTATCCGTATTCGTGTGGTTCTTCTACGGCTGCGCAATCTGGTTCGGAGCCTGGTACTCCGAACCACCCACACCCGTCCTCGCAGCCGACATCGCAATATTCGTCGCGCTACTGAACGCCGCGCTCGCCATCGGCTGCGCAGAGAGGGGCTACAGGTGACCAACCTCGTGGCGTCATCGGTGACCATCGCCGCCGAGACCGTCTTCACCCCCGAGAACATGGGGGTCGCAGGCGCTCTCATCTCCGCGATCGTCGCCGGCGTCGCCACGATCATCACCGCCCTGTCCCGCTCGAAACTCGACGCACTCGGCCAAGCCATCAAAGAACGAGACGAAGCCCGCGCCGACTACGCAGCCGAGAAGGAAGCCCGCAAAACCGACCGCGCCGAAATGCGCGCCGAACACGACGCCGAAATCGACCGACTCCGAGACCGCGTCCGAACCCTCGAGGCGGAAGTCGACGACCGAAACGAGCGGATCACCAAACTCGACCGCCTCGTCCTCGGATTCCGCACCTACGTAGCGCGCCTCCGAGGCCGCATCGTCGACAACAACCTCGACCTACCCGCCCGCCCGGGTGAACTCAACGACGAATAGAAACGCGCCCCACCTCATCGCCGAGGTGGGGCGCGTTTCGTGCGTTCGAAGTCAGTACGTGTTCTCGTCGTGCCACGCCCACACCGGATCTTCGGCATCAGCCGCGGTCGGAGCCTTCAAGATGCACTCGCGCCGCTCCTGACTGTTCGCCGCCGACGTCGTGCACCCACCGAGCACCCAATCCTTGAACACCGTCCTCGTGTCGTCGATCGCCGCGAGGGTCATCGGGTTGCTCGCCGACACGTTCTCCTCCATCTCGTTCAACACGAGGACGGTGTCAGTGACCGCGAACAGGCACTCCGACGAGAATGCAGCCGCCGTCGATTCGATGCACGGCGCGGCGGCCCGTTTGATCCGATCGCCATACACCTCGACGTCTATGGCCTGCAGCTCGCCGGTCCCCACCGCGCTCGGCGACGTCGTGACAGCGTCCGCCACAGTCGACGGGACGGTGTCAGGGGCCTCGGGTTCGGAAGAGCACCCGACCAACAGTGCCGCGCAGCCAGCGACGACGAAGAATGTCCGTTTCATCCGTGCTGTCTACCAGACTGCACGGTCTCAGGTCACGCCGAACCGGCCCTCGCCGCACGAAACGACGCCCCCAGATCGGGCACCTCCACATCATCACGGCGTGCCACCGTCACCAACTGCGGCACCCCCGCAGGCTGCTCGATCACATCCATAACCCGCACCGACGACGGCGGAGTCTTCGACAGCAACACCGTCAGATGCGTCACCGCCAGCAAGCACAGCGGCGGCACCGCGGCAACGAGAATCCGCACCGCGACCGGCAACTCACCGGCATACGTCGCGTGCAACCCGTTCCCCGCCAGCGACAACGCCGCACCAGCGCCGAGCAGCGACCACGCATACCAGCGGTGCTCATCCAGCGCGACGACCGCCACCGTCGCCACCAACACCAGACCGTCGACGATCAGCGGCCACACCCACGCCTGCGAAGCCGGGACACCCGACCTGACCGCGAGATCCTGCAACGCAGTGAACGACAACCAGAACGCGCCCGCCGCGATAGCGACAGTGCCGACTCGGGCGGCGAGAACTGGGAATTGGGTACGGCTCATCGTCTTCTCCTCAAAAAAGTTTGTCAGGCGGCGTCGTCGAGATAACGAGCCGTAGTGCCAGTTCGTTTGTGCTGCAGAAGCACCGGGGCATTCTCGGACCGCCACGGATCCAAGGTGTCGATGCCCGACGCCTTCCGGTGGTCGGCGATCTTCGTGTAGATCTGCGTCGTCGCCAACGATGCGTGGCGGAGCAGCTCCTGCGTCGTCCGCAGATCCACATCCGAGTCGACGAGCGTCGTCCCGTACCAGTGCCGAATCGAATGCGCCGACCCCGGGACACCGGCCCGGATCATCACCTGCTTGACAATCGTCCCCACCGAACGGGGGAGGACGCACCCGGAGCGCCGAGAGTTCGACGGGAACCAATACCCGGTTCGCGGCATAGTCCACGCGATCTCGACGAGCAACGGATGCAGCGGCAGGACCGCCCGAACACCGCCCTTGCCGACGACGGTGACGGTGCGACCAACGAGATCGAAATGCTCGCCGCGGGCCTTCGCCACTTCGTGAACACGGAACCCCGCCAACGCGATCAGCATGATCATGGCCTTCGTCCGCTTGTGCATCCGCTGCGACAACAGTCGAGGCATGTGCTCATCCGGCACCGGGTGCGGATCCGCGCGCGGCCGTCGCGGCTTCCCGACGATCGTCATCGGATTGTCGGTGCGGTAGCCCATCTTCTGCAGCCACAGGAACCACGCGACGAGATGCGAATGGAACGTGTGCCGCGTCGACGCTTTCCACTCCGGTCCGGCCTCGGCGAGCCAAGTAACCACGTCATCGGTTTGGACGAACGCTGGGTCCGCGTCGAGCCATCGGCCCATCCGTCGGACGGTATCGGCGCGCTCGGAGACTGTGCGCTTGGACAAGGACTGTGCGTATTGCCACGTACCCCACGACGCGACCAGATCGTTGTTGTTCATGAGACGACAGGTATCAGCGCCGAGAAATGGACCTGCTGGTCGTTCACAAACTGAGACCGGACTGACTCGACATCGTCGCCGGATCGTTCGCGCATTGTGCCTTGACCACCCGTGTCAACTGTTCCGCGCGACTGTTCTCGCCGGGAATTACAGGACGTGTAGTTGGCACGCCGAGCGAGTGCGTCGTCGACCAGTGTGGGGTGCTCGACAGCGAGCCGCAAGAGGATCGCTGTGCGGCCTTCGGCATCGAGGTCCGCGACCCTTCTGACGGCGCTCATGCGGCCGCCGGCAGCTCTGTGAGGGCCGGGAAGAGTGACACGATTTCGGCCGATCCATCGGACAAGTAATGAAAAGGTCAAGAGTTCGATTCTCTTAGGCGGCTCAGACTTAGAAGCCCCTCACCGATAGCAATCCGTGAGGGGCTTTTTCGTACCCGGATCCAGTAGCCCGTCGATTCGGCCGACGCGACGGGCACACTGGATGGAGTGTTCGCCTCCCTCGCCCCCGCTCGTCGTCGTCTCGCGTTTTTCGTCCTTGCTCTCGTTCTGGTCGGGGTCGTCGCGGCCGTGGCGGCCTTCGTCGCATCCCGCCCCACGAGCGACCCCGTTGCGAGCGTCGACCAGTCCGTGCCCGGCCCGGTGTTGCTGGTCCCCGGGTTCGGCGGTTCCACGGACGCGCTGGAGGTGCTCGCGTCCGAACTACGGGATGACGGCCGCGACGCGACGGTCGTGGCTCTGCCCGACGGCGGCGTCGGCGATCTGACCGTGCAGGCGCAGACCCTGCACGACGCCGTCGACGCGGCTCTGACTCGGACGGGAGCGACCTCGGTCGACGTCGTCGGGTATTCCGCCGGCGGAGTGGTGGCCCGGATCTGGGCCAACGATCTGGGCGGCGCAGAGCAGGCTCGACGCATCGTGACCCTCGGCTCGCCACACCACGGCACCCAGGTGGCTGCTCTGGCAGCCCAGTTCGTGCCCGACCAGTGCGCGGCCGCCTGCCAACAGCTGGCCCCGGACAGCTCCGTGCTCACCGCCCTGAACTCCGGTGACGAGACGCCGGAGGGTCCGCAGTGGGTGTCGATCTGGACCGAACTGGATCAGGTGGTGACCCCGCCGAACTCGGCCCAACTCGACGGGGCGATAGACATCCCCGTCCAGAGCGTGTGTGCGGACTCCACCGTCGACCACGGAAATCTGCCCCGTGACCCGCTTGTCGCCGCGATGGTCTCCGCCCAGTTGGACGGCAACTCCACCACCCAGCTCGGCGCAGCTGATTGCAGCCGTCTCAGCTCGTGATGTCCTTCGTCGTGAAGTTCGCCCACGCGGCACCCAAAAGCACGACGACGTAGACGCCTTGCAACCCGACACCGCGGACCAGGTCCCGCGTCGGTACCGGGTCGCGGAAGAGGTCGACGAAAGCCAACCAGTACCGTGTCGGCAGGTACGGCGCGATGGCGTCGGCGGCGTCCAGCGTCAGCAGCAGCGAGCTGGCGATGAGGAACGCCAATGCGCCCAGCGTCGCGGCGAGCGGTGAGTCGGTCAGGGTCGACAGAAACAACCCCATGGCAGCGACTCCGAGCATCGACAGCGTCACGTAGAGCACGGCGATGACGGTGCGCGCGGCGACCTGTTGATCGGTCAGCACCGTGCCGGACACACTGGAGACGCCGGCCAACGACGTGGTGTCGAACAGCGTCGTCCCGACGAAGTACGCAACGGCGGCCACGATGACCACGGCCAGCAGCACGAAGGCAGCCACCGAGATCAGCTTCGCCACCAGCAGCTTCGTCCGTCCCACCGGGCGGGCCAACAGGTAGCGCAGGGTGCCGGCCTGGGCCTCCCCGGCGACGGAATCGCCTGCGATGACCGATACCGCGACGGGCAGGAACAGCGGAAGCACGATGGCGAGAGCGGCGAGCGGAAAGAGCTGACCGTTGGTGATCACCGCGGACAGGAAGGCGGGGCCTTCGCCGGGCCGCGGACCGACATCGGTCAGGGCCAGCAGTCCCGCGACGATGGTCGGCAGCAGATTGAGCAGGAGAATGACGACCCACGTGCGGGGACGGCTCAGCATCGCGCGCAGCTCGACGCCGATCATGCGGTCACCCCGGCCGTCATGGAGCGCGCCGGAACGCGGTCGGCACTGGCACCGGTGACGGCCAGCACGGACTGCTCCAGACTCATCTGTTGCGTCGTCAGCTCGCTCACCCGTACCCCTCCTTCCACGAGCAGTCGATTGAGCAGGGCCGAGTCGGGGTGTTCGATCACGAGGTGCTGCCCTTCACGGTGGAGCACGGTGGCGTTCCGGACTCCGGAGAGTACGGTGACGGCCTCGGCCGGGTCGGGGGTGGTCACGAGCACTCGGCCGGTGGGCTGCTGGAACGCCGAGAGCTGATCCTGCAGAACGAGGCGACCCCGATCCAGCACTCCCACTCGGTCGCACAGCTGCTCCACCTCGGCCAGCAGGTGGCTGGAGAGGAACACCGTGGTGCCCTTTGCATGCAGGCCCAGGAGCAACTCTCGAATCTCCAGGATTCCCTGTGGGTCGAGACCGTTGGTCGGCTCGTCGAGGATCAGCAGCTCGGGCGTGCGCATGAGCGCGGCGGCCAAGCCGAGTCGCTGCCGCATGCCGAGCGAGTACTGCTTGACCGGTCTGCGTCCCACCCCGGCGAGGCCCACCTGCTCGAGGGCCTCGCCGACGCGGGCGGTCCTGGTACGCCGGGAACCACCCGGCCCGGCCGCGTCGAGCAGCGTGAGGTTCCGGCGTCCGGAGAGATTGGGGTAGGCGGCGGGGTTCTCGATCAACGCTCCCACCCGCGGCAGCACGCTCCTGCGTCGCCGCGGCATCTCCTCGTCGAGCACCTGCATCTGCCCGGAGGTGGCCAGGACCAGCCCGAGCAGCATGCGCACGGTCGTCGTCTTGCCGGAGCCGTTGGCACCGACGAAGCCGTAGATGTCGCCGGCGCGCACGTCGAGGTCGACGCCGTCGACTGCCCGCACCGATCCGTAGCTCTTGGTCAGGCCGGTCGTGCGGATCATGTGGCTGCTCCTTCGAGCTGCAGGGCTGCGGTGGCCAGGGTCTCTGCGGTGACGGTGCCGGAGAGCAGGTAGCGACGCCGATCGGCGGTGGGCTCGGTGATCAGGACGTTGAGCGGCCCGATCGACAGCGCGACGCTGCCGCCGGTGAGGACTGCGCCCGGGGCTGCCCGCAGCTGGTCGACGAGCCCGCGCGCGGCGCGGCGTGGCAGGGGAGCGGCGATCAACTCCGTCACTCCGCGGCCGTAGATTCCCACCGCACCCTGACCGCCGCGGTCTCTCAGGTCAAGTCCGGACAGAGTCGACGGAAGCCGGGCGGAGTCGATCCCGTCGGCGAACGAGGCGATGTCGAGCCCGTCCTGCTGCTGCACATCGGTTCCCGGCGGTGGGACGAAACGGACGGTGTCGGCGTCGGGAGTCGCGGAGGAGAAGTCGAGGAATCCGGTGCTGACGATAGGGCGAGTGGCCCCGTCGCCCAGCACGTCGACCTGCAGCGGCAACCCGCTGTCGGGGTCCACCCACACGTCGACCTCGGTGACGGTGCTCTGCGGCTCGCTGGGAATCAGCCGCAGGCCGGGGGCGTCCCGGCCGGCGATCCTGCGAGCCGGAAGCCGGGTGACCTCACCGGCGCTCGCTTCGCTGAGCAACCGCTGCCCGAGCTCCGGGGGCAACAGGTCGGCTTGGCGAGGAAGGCGCAGGCTCGGCTCGGGGACCGGTGTCACGACGGCCGTGTTCTGTTCGTAGTCCCAACTCCACAGCCGAGCCGGGCTCCGGTAGAGACCACGCTCACCGGCGAGGCGCACGGTGTCGACGCGCCAGCTGTCCGGGCCGCGATACCAGGCGCGCAGGGTCGTGGTGTCGCCCAACAGATCCGGAAGGCCGCCGAGCCCGTCGGTCACCGGCAGAGTCACACCGCCGACCGCCTGGGCGTAGCCCGAGTACGGCGTCGCGGTGGAGGACTGGACCTGTGCCAGCAGCTCGGCCGCGCCGATGTCCGACGCGCCGACGGGCAGGCGTGCGATCACCGAGGGGGTGGCGACGAGCACGGCGATGCCGAGCACCACTGCCAGCCACCGCCACTTCTCGCGCACCTCTTCGACCGTACGGATGTGCCCGTTGTGCCGCATTCGGGCAGTACAAAGCCGCGGCTAGCCGACGAGCACGAACTCCGCCGAACCGTAACTCGCACCGTTGATCTGGAGCTCGATCGAGTGTGGGCCCGGGTAGTACTTGCGTGTGGTCAACGTCCGAAAGGAATGCTGCCGCGCGACGTCGATGCTCTCACCGGGAGCGATCGTTCTTGTCGTCAGCTTGAACGTCTTCCCTGTCATCCGGCCATTCGCCTTGGTGTGGTGGACGATGTAGTCGATCGCGACCTTGGCCGGTTCGGTGCCGACGTTGCGGATCGAGGCCTCGAAGTGGACGCTGTCGCCGATCCGCAGCTCCGGGACGTCGAGGGTGGGGCCGTCCACTTCCAGGTCGGCCGGAGCGAACCCGAGCAACGCGAGTGCGTCGATGTGTCCGTTCTTGATCACGGTCCGAAGCGCATGTCGCACAAGCTGGTCGGTGTTCGCATCCGGGTCGTCGAGCCACCGCGCCGCGGATCGAACGACCAAATTCGGTACGTCTCGGCTGAAGTCGTTCAGGTGGTTGGCCACCGAACGCCGAACGTAATCACTGTCGTCCCGGTAGAGCTCGTCCAGGATCGGCACCGTGACGCCCGGGCGCGCGAGAATGTCGGGGACTCGGACCGACCACGGAAGGTACGGGCGGGTGCCTTCCGATGCCAGACGACGCACGTGCGCGTCCGATGACTGCGTCCATTCGAGCGCTGTCGCGAGAGCCCGATCCGCATCGGCTCGCAGGAACGTGCGGATGGCGAACTCCGAGCTGAGTCGACCGGTGAGTTCGGCCAGAAGCGACATCCCGTCGTCGAACGCGGCGGATGTCTGCTCGTCCACGGCCTTCATGGCCACGGCACTCGTGACCGGCCAGATCGACCATCCTTGGAAGTCCGGGTCCTCGGCAGCCCGGCGGATGGTGCGAGCGAACTCCGGGTAGTCGCCGGGCAATCCAATGAGAAGGGCATCGCGCAACAGATCGGCGCGGGCTCGAAGCGCGAGCGGACCCAACCGATCGATCGACCCTTCGAGTACGGACAGATCTGCGCTCGGTGCTGCGGTCCGGATGGTCCGCATCAGTGTGCGGGCTGCATCCGGGCCGATGAGTTCGTCGGCGAAAGGCATGAGAGCTTCTTACCCGACGCGCCGCGCACCGAGTCGGTCGATTGCCCGAATTGTGGCGCGTCGACCCTCGGCAGATGCTCGCAGCGGGGTCACGAAAGGTTCGGTTCGACAAAAACCTTCACATGGGTCGTTTGAATCCGATATACATACTCTCGGTCGCGGGGCTCAATCCCCGCGTCGTGGTATCCCCCTCGGCGTACGGAGAAATTTCATGGACATCTCTTCCTTCATTTCCAGCCTGCTCTCGACCGGCAGCAGCACTGGCAGCACGATCTCCGACATCCCGATCCTGCAGCTTCTTTCGTCCGGTTCCGCTTCCTGAGCGACCCCCGTACCGAGCAGGCCCCGTCGACGCGTCGACGGGGCCTGCTTTCGTTGATCGGCTCGGTGATTTCTTGCTCGTGCTTCTTTCTCGAACGAGCCGTCGCTGTCGATCCCGGGTCGGCCCGTAAACAACGGGAAGGATCCAGAACTCGGGTGAGACCTAGGCCCGCGCCAAGACGACGATGGCCGTGGTGGTTGCGCCGCCGAGCGTGCTGAAACCTCAACCGATTCCGCCGAGCGCCGACTGGCCCGACGCCGGGCAGCAGGCCGCGTGGGACGGTGAGATCACCGGGGCGACACCCTGTTGTCCCACTGCGCCAATGGCCACGGAAGGAATCGGATTGGGATAGCCTTCGCGGATCATCAGTGCGCGGACACGCTGGTCGACTCGGGTTTTCGATGGGGCGAGTATTCACTGCGATCCCGGTCGATCGTGCGACGCACTGGGCTACAACCCTGGGGGGTCGCGTCATGCCCGTCTCGTGTGTCGAGTGGAACCGCAGCGCGTGTTGTCGGTGTCGATCCGGTGAGGCCCCGCTGTGAGCGGCTGGGTGTGGGTGGTGATCCTCAACGGGATCACCGCTGCGGCGTATCTGGGGATCGTGCTGTTCATCGTCCGGGGACTGATGCGGACCGGGCAGCTGCGGAACAACCGCTTGGCGGTGGCAACGGCGGCGATCTTTCTGACCTGCTCTGCGCACCACCTGCTTCATGCGGTGCACCTGGCCGCGGCGGTCGGGGGCCACGCATCGCATCTCGACTCCGGCGCGGGAACGGTCGACGCGATGCGGGAGTCGATGGGCGGCACCGCCGACGTGGTGGTGACGGCGTCGACGGCGCTCGCCGGTGTGATCTATCTGGGGATGCGCCGCTTCTACGGAGCGTTGCTCGGCTCACCCTCGATGTTCGACGATGCCAGCGAGGCCCGGTACCGGCAATTGGCGGCGAACCTACCGCACACCACCGTGCTCGTCGTCGACTGCGATCTGCGATTTGTGCTCGTCGAGGGTGCCGAATTGGTGGCGGAGGGATACGACCCGCGACGGATGGAGGGTCAGCTGTTGCGAGACACTGTGACACCGGAGGTCTACGCACAGCTCGAGCCGCATTACCGAGCTGCGGTGGCGGGGGACGAGACGTCGTTCGACACCGTCAGCTCCCGAACGGGAGCGATCTTCCAGGTCAAGGCCAGACCACTGCGTGACAGTTCGGGCACGATCGTCGGAGCCATGGTCCTGTCCGAGGACGTCACGGCCGAGCGTGAGGCGCGGACCGAGCTCGAGCAGGCGCGCGCGTTCCGCGACGCGGTGTTGACCGCGTCGCCGGACATCACCACCGTCACCGATGTGGGCACCGGACAGGTGACGTGGGCTTCTCGAAGCCTACGGTCGCTGTTGGACGGGCCGCCCGAAGAGGGGCCACCCGACGGACCATCACCCAACCTCCGGCTCGGTCGCTCCGACGACCTCGACGACCTCGACGACCTCGAGGCCCCCGAGGATCGTCTGGACGGTGCGGTGGCAGAGGACATCGGCGTCGTCCGAGCCGCGGACCGGCAAGCGGCGTCGCTGCCCGAGGGGGAGAGCGTCACGATCCGCTACCGGGCGCGAGCAGCCGACGGTTCACTGCGGTGGCTGTCGCGACGCACCACCCCGTTTCGTCGGGGACCGTCGGGGGAGGTTGCCGAGGTGCTCTCGGTGGTGCGGGAGGTGACCGACGTCGTCGAGGCAGAGCTGGCACTCGAGCGGGCAGCTCTGCAGGATCCGTTGACCGGGCTGCCCAACCGGATGCTGCTGCTGGACCGGATCGGCTCGGCGATCGAGCGCGGTGAGAGCACCGGCGCTGCTGCAGCCGTGTTGTTCTGCGATCTGGACGGATTCAAACGCGTCAACGACACCGGCGGTCATGCTGCAGGCGATGCGGTTCTCGTCGAGGTTGCTCGACGTCTGCGGTCGGTGCTGCGTGCCAACGACTCGATCGCCCGAGTCGGCGGCGACGAGTTCGTTCTCGTCGTCGACGCGCTGCCCGCCGAACGTGGTTCCGGCAAGCTTGCGGGTGCAGGCTTGGCGGAGCGCGTCGCCGAGCGCATCCGGGCGGTTCTCGCAGCTCCGATCGTGTACCAGGGCAGCCAGTACGTGGTGTCGGCCAGCGTGGGCATGGTGCTGGTTCGCAAGGGCGCCAGCGCGCAGGAAGTGCTGCGGGACGCGGACTCCGCCATGTACCGAGCCAAGCAGCTCGGTAAGGACCGGATCGAACTGTTCGACGACGCGCTGCGCGCGAACGCCCTCGAGCGTGCCTACATCGAGCAGACCCTGCGGGGTGCCCTCGATCCCGAACACCGGGGCGCCGCGACGCTGACCGTTGCCTATCAGCCGGTCTACGACCTCGGCAGCAGAGCGCTCACGAGCTTCGAGGCACTCGCGCGCCTACGTGACGACGACGGCGCAGGGATCACACCGGACCGATTCATTCCCGTGGCGGAGGACACCGGCCTCATCTCCGAGCTCGGGGAGCGGGTGCTGGACGACGCGCTGGGCACTCTGGTGCGGTGGCGTGCGGCGCACCCGCGCGGTTCGGGGGTCGGCATCCCGGTCACGATGGCCGTCAACCTCAGTGCCCGACAGGCTCAACACATGGATATGGCCGCGGTGGTGGGCGCGGCTCTGGGGCGGCACGGAATGGCTCCGGAGGACCTCGTTCTCGAGCTCACCGAGTCGGTGCTGCTCGAGTCGGGGTCCTCGATGCTGCGTCAGCTCGGTGAACTGCGTGAGCTGGGTGTCGGCATCGCCATCGACGACTTCGGCACCGGATTCGCAAGCTTGCGATACCTGGCCACGCTGCCGGTGAGCGCGGTGAAGATCGATCGATCGTTCACCGCCACGATGACCAGCGATGAGACGAGCAGCAGCATCGTTCGGGCGATCATCAATCTCGCCCGAGATCTGAATCTGGGGTGCGTGGTCGAAGGGATCGAGACCCTCGCCCAGCTCGACGCCTTGCCGAGTTCCGTTCAAGGGCAGGGATATCTGTTGGGTAGACCCGCTGAGATTCCGTCGAACACCTGGGTCTCGTAGCACCGGCCGGGAAGGATCCACGACGGACGGGCGTTGGACTCCGGTAATGGACAACGCTTTCTCTGCCCCTACTCGGCTGTGGACGCCGTCGCGCGTCCTGATCACGCGGTCTGCGTCGGAGCTGCCGCACACCGCGGAGATCGTTCGCCGGTGTGAGGAGGCCGGCGTGACCGAGATCGACGTGCTGCCGGGCGACCGTCTGACGGGCCTGCGCGGGGAGACCGAGCGAGAGACCTACGCCCGTGCCAAGACGACGATGGCCGTGGTGGTTGCGCCGCCGAGTGTGCTGGGACCGCAACCGATTCCGCCGAGCGCCGACTGGCGCATCGACCTGGCGAAGGGCTGCCCGGCGCACTGTCAGTACTGCTATCTGGCGGGATCGTTGTCCGGGCCGCCGATCACCCGGGTGTTCGCCAATCTCGACGACGTTTTGGCCGGAATCGGTACGCATGCCGGCAGCGGCACCATCACCTCCGGCACCGAGGAGCGAGGCCACGAAGGGACGACCTTCGAGTTGTCCTGCTACACAGATCCATTGGGTATCGAACATGTGACCGGATCCCTCGCCGAGGCCGTGCGCAGAGTCGGTGCGGGCGAGTACGGCGATGGCGTGTCGTTACGCTTCACGACCAAGTTCGACGACGTCACCGAGTTGGTGACGTTGGATCATCGGCGACGCACCCGAGTTCGTTTGTCGGTCAATGCCGATGACATCGCGCATCGTTTCGAAGGGGGAACTGCGCGGATGCCTGCTCGAATCGAGGCGCTACGGCAGCTTGCGCTGGCCGGATATAGAGTGGGATTGACCATCGCGCCGATCATGCCCATTCCGGGGTGGCGCGAGCAGTACGGTCGGCTTCTCTCGACCGTCGCCGATGCGCTGCGCGGCGTTCCCGATCTGGACCTGACCGCCGAGATCATCACTCATCGGTTCACGCCGTCGAGCAAGGACGTGCTGTTGAGCTGGTACCCGGGGACGAAGCTCGAGATGGACGAAAGTGCCCGCACGGCAAAGAGGAACAAGTTCGGTGGCGTGAAGTACGTCTACCCGAAGGACACCATGTCGGACATGCGGACGTGGTTCGTGGAAGAACTCGAATCCGTCCTTCCCGACGCGCAGCTTCTGTACTGGACCTGACGAAGCCCGACCCCGCCGCGGGCTGGAGGTCGTTCTACGTCGCACTTCTGGCCCGGTACATCGAGCCCGCGCCGTCTCGTTCGAGAAATCCGGTGTCGACGAGCTCGCGTCGTAGTGTCGCGTAGTCGTCGTCGAAGAACCTGCACAATTCGTTGACCTGGTGCTCCGACGCCCATGTCGTCGAACTCAGTTGCTGTGCAATCGCATTCAGAAACTTGGCACGATCACGGCTGTATCGGGCCATCCGCGTCGGCGGGGGCGTTGTTCGCGGGAGATCGCGAAAACTCTCGAACGTGTTCTCGTCCACGACGAGGCGATCGTCCACCCGGGTCACCACCGACAGGGCGAACAGGCGCGCGACTGCCTTGTGTAGTGCACGGTCGGCCAGTGACGTGTGGGACTGCAGCTCGGCCACTGTCGAGACTCCACTGCCGATCGCGAAGAGGACCGCCCGAAGATCGGGGTCTGCCAGGACATGAAGCACACCGGTCGCGTGGTCCAGCAGGGGCGCATCGTCGTGCACGCCGATGGACTCGAACCGTACCGGAACCCCGGTGGCGGACATCATCTCGTCGGTGAAATCGACCTCGCGAGGGGGCTCCGACCGCTTCCTCATGAGGCCGATTCCTGGAAGCGTCAGGGTCTCGACGTCGTCGGCGCCGAAGCGCACGATCGCGTTCCACAGTGGGTTGTCCCCGGCTGGAAGGTATGAGTTCTGGACGGCGAGGACTCCACCCACCGCAACGTGTGGCCACAGAGTACGGAGGAACCGCGCGTCCTCCACGAGGGATTCACCGTCGATCCAGGCGAGGTCGAACGGGCCGATGTCTCGTAGATTCCGAGGGGACAAGTCGAACAGGGAGTCGGTGACCGACTCGACGAAGTCGAATTTCGGCCGATGTTCCTGAACGAAGTCGTCGACGCTGGAGTCGCTCGGATCGGTGGCGAAGGTCCGGAGTCGGGGCACCGCTGCGGTTGTGGACCGTTCGAGAGCGGACGCCAACGCGATCGCCGTACGTGCAGACCCGACGGTGATTGCACTCTTCGGTTGCATCACCGTCGCCAGGCCGGACAGCACGGCGTCAGCGCGTGCGGTGGAATGCTGTGAATGGCTCGTCATGGGTGTACCTCTTCTCCGAGATCTCAGGACATTCGGGCAGCACACTGCTGCGGTGAGTGGATCAGAGAGCGTCGAATCGATTTCGGGCGGTGTCGATTTCGTCCATGTGCCGAGTTGCCCACGCAAGAAGTACGTCGACGGGATCCCGAAGGGTCTTGCCCAGCGGTGTGATTCGATATTCCACCGCCACCGGGCGAGTGCTCAGAACGATGCGTTCGATGATGCCGTTGCGTTCGAGCTTCCTGAGAGTTGCGGTGAGGGACTTCTGCGTCACTGTCGGAATTGCACGGCGGAGATCGTTGAATCGGCAGGGGCGCTCGCACAATTCGTTGAGCACCTGAAGCGACCATTTGTCCAGCACCTGATCCAACAGTTCGCGGTGAGGGGCACTGATGGTCAGCTCTGCGTTGCCGTCGGCGGTATCGGTCATGAAACCAGGTTCCCTTGAAGTGTCCTTTGTGTACCAGGTATCAATCCTATACCTGGCTTCGGTCACGACGAAAGGAACTCCATGAGCGTCACTCGATTCACTCCGTCCGGCATGATGCAACCCACCCCGTATCACCACGTAGCGGTGGGGCAGGGATCCCGGCATATCCACGTCAGCGGTCAGATCGCGCGGAACGAGGATGGGTCGACGGTCGCCGAAAACGACCTCGCCGGGCAGGTCGCGCAGGCACTGCGCAATACAGCGATCGGATTGACCGGTGCCGGAGCGACATTCGACGACGTACTGCGCCTGACGTTCTACGTCACGCAGTGGGCCCCGGAGCGGATCGGCGAGTTCATGGACGGCGTCACTCGCGTCGCCGAGGAGATCGGACTGCCGACTCCGATGCCACCCGCATCGCTGATCGGCGTCGACTACCTCTTCGAGCCCGACGTCCTCGTCGAGGTGGAGGCAACTGCGATCCTGGACTGACTCGCCCACCGGTGAAATCCGGAGGGCGTCGAAGTCCATACTGTCGAATCCACCCGACCCCAGGAGTGACATGGCCATTCTGACCTACAACATGCACGTTTCTCTCGACGGATTCATCGAAGATCCCACCGGCAGTCTCGACTTCTCCATGCCGGACGACGAGACGCACAGCTTCTCCAACCGTCAGACTGAGGCGACCGCCGCTTTCCTGTTCGGGCGTCGACTCTACGACGCGATGGAGGACTACTGGACAGACCCGGCGCGCGCCGACGGTGACGACGTCGAGGCGGAGTTCGCTCGGCTGTACGTGGACACTCCGCGGATCGTCTTCTCCGACACTCTCGACTCGGTGGCCGACGGCTGCCGGTTGGTGCGCAGTGTCGATGCCGTCGCGGAGGTGCAGCGTCTCAAGCGAGAAACCGAGGGCACGTTGGCCGTCGGAGGGGCTGCCCTGGCCGAGTCGCTCGTCGACGAGATCGATCAGTACGAGGTCATCCTCGTCCCGACGATTCTGGGTGGCGGAAAGCCTTACTTCCCCGTTGGACACCGTCTCGCCCTGGTGCTCGAGGAACAACGTGTGTTCCAGGCCGCGGGTTGGGTCTACCTGCGCTACAGCGTCTCTCGCTGACTCCGACCCAGTGCGTCGAGCACAGCGCACAATGAACACATGAGCTCCGGACATCGTCGCAGTTGGTGGACCCTTCCCTCTCATCAGTTGTGGCTCGACACCGAATCGTCTCGCCTTCTCGACTTCGGAACCTCACTCGACCACCCCGCAGGTGGCGCGGTGTGGCTGGACGATCGTGGCAACCCGGACCTCGATCACCCGGCGCATACGTACATCACCGCTCGAATGGCGCATGTGCACTTTCTCGCGTCGTTGCTGGGTCGTCCGGGGTCTCGTCGGCAGGCCGATCGGGTGTTCGACGGACTTCTGACGTCGTTGCGAGACAGCGAGAACGGCGGTTGGTTCGAGTCCAGCTCCGACGCGACCTCGCCCGATGCTGTAAAGAACGCGTACACGCATGCGTTCGTGGTGTTGGCCGCCTCGGCTGCCGCCGCCGCGGGGCACCCCGACGGTCGGGGTCTTCTCGACGAAGCCCTCGACATCGTGGCTGCACGATTCTGGGACGAGCAGTACGGAATGTGTGCGGACACCTGGACTGCGGACTGGTCCGTACTCGACGACTACCGCGGCATCAACGCCAACATGCACATGGTCGAAGCGCTGTTGGCTGCCGTCGATGCGGGTGCGCCCACTATCTGGCGTGAACGTGCAGTCCGCATCTGCGACAACGTGATCGGCTGGGCGCAGGAGAACGACCACCGAATCCCGGAACACTTCACCGCCCAGTGGATCCCGCAGCTCGAGTTCAATTCGGACGACACCGCCAACCAGTTCAAGCCTTACGGGGCGACGGTCGGCCACGGATTCGAGTGGGCACGACTTCTGGTGCAGGCCAGCATGGCTGCCGCCAGCGCGCAGGGTCACGACTACGTCGAGTCGGCGAAGTCTCTGTATCACCGCGCGGCTCAGGATGGTTGGCAGCCCGGGCCGACACCGGGGTTCGTGTACACCACCGACTGGTCCGGCCACCCCGTGGTGACCGAGCGCCTGCACTGGGTGCTGTGCGAGGCGATCGGCGCGGCCGCTACCCTGGCCCGCCACACCCGAGAAGACCGCTACGAGCAGGACTACCGAACCTGGTGGGATGTCGCTGCCGAGTACTTCGTCGACCGCGTGGACGGGTCCTGGCATCACGAACTCGACAGCAGCAATCGTCCGGCCGCGACGGTGTGGAGTGGCAAGCCTGATCTCTACCACGCAGTCCAGGCAACGTGGATCAGCCGATATGCGCCGAGCTCGAGCATGGTGGCGGCACTGCGGGACGACTCGCGCTGACCGGTTCCCTGCCGTCGGTCCGATTCGGCCGTGGGAAGTTCTAGATCTTCTCCGCCACCAGTAGGTTCTCGACGATGCCGATCGAGTCTATTTCGACGGACAACTGATCCCCCGGCTTCAACAGCAGTTGCGGCTTACGGCGATATCCGACGCCACCGGGGGTGCCGGTGAGGATGACGTCACCCGGCTCGAGGGTGGTGAACGTGGAGATGGTCGCGATCAGATTCGGCACCGTGAACAGCAATTGGGACAGATCCGATTCCTGTACCTTCTCGCCGTTGACGACGGTGCGGATGCCGCAGCTCGCGAGGTCCACCTCGCCGGGGCAGACGATGCGGGGGCCGAGGGGAGTGCTTGCGTCCCATGCCTTTCCCTGCATCCACTGGTGCGTCTTGTACTGGAAGTCGCGCATCGTGATGTCGTTGGCGACGGTGTAACCCAGAACGTGATCGAACGCGTTCTCCTCGGTGATGCGTCGGCCGGTGCGTCCGATGATCACCGCCATCTCGCCCTCGTAGTCCACCTCGGAGCTCTCCGGCGGGACGGCGATGTCGTCGTAGGCGCCGATGAGGCTGGAGGCATACTTGGGGAACATCACCGGGTACGTAGGGAACTCGCGTCCGGTTTCGGCGATGTGGTCGCGGTAGTTCAGACCGACACAGATCACTCGGGCCGGGTCGGTGACTGCGGGCAGGACGCGCACGTCGGCGATCGGCAGGCGCTCCTCGGTCAGTCGATCCGCGCCGGCGAGTGCCTCGAGCGAACTGGAACGCCCGATCGCAGCGATGCCCTGCAGCGGAATCAGCGCATCGCCGTCGACCTCCCCGACTCCCCGAATTCCGTTGTGTTCGTAGCTGATGTAGGCCATCGGTCAGATCTCGCTCTCACTCGTCTTGCGCCAGCTGGCCAGTTGTCCGCCCCACAGATTCACCGACGCGGGTACCGGACGCCACTGCCGCGTCACGTACGTGGCTCGGTCGTCGTGGAACTTCTCCATCTCGGCCGAGAGCTCGATGTGGTTGCCGGCGGGATCGTCGAAGAAGACGAACAGGTTGTTGCCGGGGCCGTGACGTCCCGGGCCCCAGACGACGTCGACGCCGATCTCGGTGAGGCGATCGCACCAGGACTTGAAGTCCTCCCACTCGGCGAGGTCGTAGGAGTAGTGGTCGAGATCGCCGGGGTTGCCGTTCTCGACGACGGCCAGGGTGTGGTGATCGCGGTCGCTGCGTAGCCACGCGAACTTGCCGTCCTCGAGCTGATCGGAGATGCGGAACCCGACGGTGTCGACGAAGAACGAGACCATCTGCGCCACGTTGTCGGTGCCGAGAGTGGTGTGCTGGAACTTGATCGGGCGTCGTCCCGGATCGGCGGCGTTCTCGCCCTGCCGATGGACCGCACCGTGGAAATGCACGGTGGTGCCGTCGGGATCGGCCACCGAGATGCCCGACGGTACTCCGACGGCATGGTCGAGCACGGCGGGATCCAGCTCGGCGACGTGGTGGCCTGCGTCGGCGAGTCTCTTGGCGATACCGTCGAGGCCGTCGACGTCGCGGACCTCGAAGCCATAGTGAGACAGTCCTTTCGGCCCCTCGGTCAGGTCGAGGACATGGTGTCCGAGGCCCCAGCCGAGGCGCAGGCCTCCGCCCGCGAGTTCTTCCTGCACCGTCAGACCGACGGTGCGGCCGTAGAAGTCGGCGGTGGCGGCGACGTCGGGAACGGTGAAACCGATGTGCGAGACAGCGGTCTGCCGCAGCGTGCCCACGGCACCACCTTCCTGCAGTCTGTTTCGGGTGGGAGTGGTCATGTCAGTGATCCGCCTTTCGGGGCGTCGATGGGGTGGGGACGGGGGCGTCGGTGTAGACGGTGATCCGAACCTGGTCGCCGCGGTTCGGTGGCAAGAGTCGGCCGAGGAACACGCTGTGGTTCAACCAGTTCCACTCTGGGTCGGCCACTTCGAATCGAGGGTTGGTGGAGCAGTACCAGCGGTCGACGTCGGCACCGCCGCCGGCGAAGATGCGCTCCATGGTGGCGTCGTCCTGGGTGCCCCAGCCCTCGTTGGTGACCATGATGGGCACGTTGTCGTCGGTGACGATCGTGTAGCGGGCCCACAGATGGGTGACGCCGTCGGTGCGCACCAGGTTCCAGTCCGCACCGCCGGGCAGGATCGTTCCGGATCCGGCCGGTCCGTGGAATCGGCCGCCGGTGATCGGGATGACCCGACGCATTCCGTGCGGGGTGGAGCCGATGACCACCGGAGGAGCCAGCTCGACGTCGAGGGTGAAGACGTGATTCAGAGTGGGCGTGGACATCTCACTCACCCGCCGGCAGCAGTCGTCCGGCAGCAGGTGATGCTGCTGCGTCGATTGGGGCCGCATCGAGGCCCTTCGGGGCTCCGCCGGGGATGACGAGGGCGATGAGCGCAGCCAGGACGGTGGCTCCGGCACAGACGTAGATGCCGATGTCCAGGCCGGTTTCGAGAGCCGTCCGGGCAAGCGGTGCAACCAGATCCGAGATCGGGCCGAGATCGGCGTTGGCCACCGCCAACGGCCCGCCCTGCTCGGCGACGCCGGAGGCCACGCCCACCGCCTCGGGAGGGAGGGAACCGTCGGACAGGCTGGAGGTGAGGGTGGCTCCGGCAACTCCGAAGGCCACGGCGCTGACGATCGCGGGGCCGAGGCTCTGGCCGGTCTCGCGGACGAGACTGGTTACTGCGCTTGCCATTCCGGCGTAGTCGATGGCGACGGCTCCGACGGCGACGGCCGTCAGTGCGGTGAACATGGTGATGAAGCCGGTGCCGAGCAGCAGGATCGGGCCGGTCATCGCGAGCAGCGAGGTGGAGTCACCGGGTAGCTGAGCCATCCATATCTGACCGATGGCCAGTGCCGCCAGCCCGGTGACCAGCAGCGTTCGCGCCGCGACGCGCATCAACAGGCGCGGAAGCAACGGAGTGAGGAGCAGCGGTACGGCTTGGATGAGGGCGAACGGCAGAGCGGCCTGCAGCGGGCTGACGTGCAGGATCGCTTCGAGTTTCACACTGAGCGCGTAGGCGGTTCCGATGAAGCCGAACATCGCGAGCAATCCGATCAGGGCGGCCGCGGCAAAGGCAGGCGTCCGGAACAGCGCAAGGTTCAACATCGGGGTGCGGGCTCGCTGCTCGCTGATGACGAACGCGACGAATGCCGCCACTGCGAGAACGAAAGTGCCCACGATGACGGGGCTCGAGTAGCCGTCCACGGAGCCCTGGATCACCGCGTACAGCAGCGCGAGCAAAGCGACGGCGATGGTGATCTGGCCGGGCCAATCGAGTCCGCGCCCGGCGGGATGACGCGAGTCGACGATCACCGCGGCGCTGACCGCGGCGGTGACGAGACCCAGCACGGCGGGAATGGCGAACGACCAGCCCCAGCTGAAGTGTTCGGCCGCGAAGCCGCTGATCAGCGGGGCGATCATCGCACCGAACGCCAGGCTGACGGCCCAGAGAGACAGGGCGCGGGCTCGCTCCTGACGTTCGGGGGTTGCCGAGACCAGCATCGCCAGTGACGTGGGAAAGATTGCGGCAGCACCGAGTCCGGCGATGGCCTGCCCGGCGATCAGTTGCGTCAGAGTTCCCGACGTTCCGGCGACGACGTCTCCGACGAAGACGAGCACGCCACCCCAGACGAGCAGCCTCTTGCGGCCGAACATGTCGCCCAGTACGCCGTAGTTGAGCTCGAGTATGGCGGTGGGAAGGATGAACGCGGCCGGGATCCAGGCCAGCGCCGCAGCGCTCGCTCCGAGGTCGCGTTGGATCACACCGAGAATGGGCGCTGCGAGCGAGACGCCCATCTGAGCGACGCCGATCGCGAGGCAGCAGGCGATGAGCGTGCCGCGATCCAGCTTGGGTTGGGTGGGTTTCATGAGTTCCTCGTCCGGAGGCCGTGTCCTGTAAAGTAGGACTGCTGTTGTCTAATACAGGACAGTCTTCATGGCCTGGATCACAGCTGTCAAGGGTAGAGATTCGTTTTATGACACTGCAGTCCTGACAATCAGAACTAGGATGGAAACATGGCATCGGAGACGAGTGGATACAGAGAACGAAACAGCACGGCCGACCGCGCGTTGATCATCCTGGGAATGTTCACCGAGGATCGCCTGCAGATCAGCGCGAACGACGTCGCCGAGGCCCTCGGTAGCGCCCGCTCCACGGCGTACCGATATCTGCAGACGTTGGTCGGCGCATCGTTTCTCGAGGAAGCTCCCAACGGCGGCTTTCGGTTGGGTGTCGCGGTGCTCGAACTTGCTCGATTGGCCCGGCGCGGTTACGGATTGACCACCATCGCCCAACCGGTGATGCGTGAACTGGCCGACGAGGTGGGTGAAACCGTGTTGCTCACCAGGCTCGTCGACGACACGGCTGTGTGCATCGAGCGGTGCGAGGGTGCCAAGCAACTGGTACGCCTGAGCTACGAGCGGGGGAGTCGGTTGCCCATCAACGCCGGCGCATCGGCATTGACGCTCCTGGCCTGGCTGCCGGAGAAAGAGATCCGCTCGATCCTGGGTCGGCACGAGCTGCAACGCTTCACCGATCGAACGTTGACCGACGTCGATCGCCTCGTCGATCGTCTCGAGCGGATCCGGACCACCGGCTACGGCCTGACCGTCGCCGAGGTGGATCCGGATGCGATGGGAATCGCCGCACCGATCTTCGACGAGTCCGGTTCGGTGGCAGCCGCATTGAGCATCGTGGCGATCAGGCGTCGCGTTCCGGAGGATCGGACCGACGTGCTCGTCACCGCGGTGCGGGCGGCGGCCGATGCTCTGTCCGCACGATTGGCCGTCGTCAGCTCGTAGAGTGTCCTATTTTATGGGACAGCATTCCTATTTAACGTGATGCGCGCTACCTTGGTGGTGTGGACAAGAGATTCGACACCCTCTACGACGTAGCGATCTGCGGTGCCGGTCCGGTCGGGATGACCGCGGGCCTGCTGCTCGCTGCACGAGGGCTTCGCGTCGTCGTTCTCGAGCGGCGCTCGACGACGAGCGACGAACCCAAAGCGATCAGCATCGACGACGAGGCACTGCGCACCTACCAGCAGGCAGGCGTCATCGACAAGATCCTGCCGATCGTCGTGCCCGGCACCGGAACCCGCTATTACGGCCTCGACGACGAACCGCTGTTCCACGGCGGCGCGGAGAGTGCCTACCGACTGGGCTACCCCTTCAAGAACCCGTTCGCGCAACCGGATCTCGAGCGTGTACTGGCCGGGGCGCTGCATACGGCGCGCAATGTCACCGTACGGTTCGACACCGAGGTCACGTCGATCGTGCAGGACGCGGACGCCGTGGCCATCGAAGCGGGTGGACGCACGGTGCGGGCTCGTTATCTCCTCGGTAGCGACGGCGGACGATCGACCGTCCGAAACCTGCTCGGAATCGGCATGATCGGGCGCAGCCACCCGGAACTGTGGTTGGTGGTCGACACGCTCGGCGACCCGCACACCGAGCGCTACGGTATGCACCACGCCGATCCGAGCAGGCCGCACGTGGTGGTGCCCGGTCTCGGTGGTCGCTGTCGATACGAATTCCGCCTGTTCGAGGGCGAGGGCACGGCCACCGACGCGCCACCGTTCGAGCTCATCGACAAGCTCGTCTCGCGCTACCGGCCGATCACACCAGCCCAGGTCGAACGAGCCGTCAACTATCGCTTCCACGGCCTCGTGGCCGATCGATGGCAGCTCGGGCGCTGCTTCCTGCTCGGCGACGCCGCACACATGATGCCGCCGTTCGCCGGTCAAGGTCTTAACTCCGGCATTCGCGACGCCGCGAACCTGGCGTGGAAGTTGGCCGGCGTGCTCGAGGGTTGCCTGCACGAAAGTGTGCTGGCCACATACCAATCCGAGCGTGGCCCCCACGCCGCTGCGGTGGTACGCGCATCCGAGCGGTTGGGCCGCGTGGTGATGACGACCAATCCTCGAATCGCGGCCAGGCGCGACGAGTTGGTCCGAGCCGCATTGGCCACCGTGAACGGGCGACGCTGGTTCGAGACCATGGCCTACCGCCCGCCCTACCGATTCTCCGACGGGCTCGTACTCCCCGGCGACGACACCGGGAGCGTGATCGGGCAGCCCCGGGCCTTCGACTCGGCGACCCGCACCATCCGCCCGCTCGACGAGATCCTCGGAACCGGTTGGGCGCTGGTGGGAGTCGACGTGCACGACACGGTGAATTGGGCGCACGCGCGCGCAGTCGCGCGCGGCCTGCATGCGGTCGAGGCCGTCGTGCCCACCGATGGCACGGTACCGAGAATCGACGGCATCAACGTTCTGCTCGACGTCGACGGCCGGTTGGACGACGAGATGCGCACGTATACTGGAAGATTCGTGCTCATCCGGCCCGACCGCTTCGTCGCGGCCGCGTGGCATCCGCACGATGGTGACGACGTTCGAGCCGCAGTCGGAACAGCAGTGGCGTCGTGGACCGGATCTTCCCCGAGCCCTTCCGAACTGTCCTACATCGAGACGAAAGGCATCAGCTATGCGTGAAGTACCGACCCCGCTCCCGACGACACTGGTCCGACGCACCGCGCCTGCGACTCCGCGGCACAACGCGGACGTCGACTGGAACACGTCCAACAAATTCCTGAACGGGCCGTTCGCGCCGTGGCACGAGGAGACCGAGGCATTCGACCTCGAGGTGATCGGGAAACTCCCCGACGACCTCGCCGGCGCGCTGTTCCGAATTGCCGACAATCCCCGCTTCGAGCCACTCGACACCGACCGTTACCACTGGTGGGAGGGCGACGGCGGAGTCGCGGGCACCTACATCCGCGACGGTAAGGCGTCGTTCCGGATGAAGTGGGTGCACACCGACACGATGAAGGTCGAGGTCGAGGCCGGGGAAGCGCTGTACAGCGGTTTCGTCAACGGCTCGGGCAAGGCCAGGCGGGATCTGCCCGTGGGCGCGCCGCCGTCCAAGAGTGTCGCCAACACCAACGTCGGCCTGTTCGCCGACCATCTGCTGGTGTACTACGAAGGCGGACTTCCGCATTCGATGCACCCCGAAACTCTCGACACGCAGGGCACGTACGACTTCGGTGGCGCACTCGACATCCTGTGCACGGCGCACTACAAGATCGAACCGTCGACGGGCAACATGCTCTTCTACTCTGCCATCGGGCCGAATCTGACCTGGTACGAGGCCGATACCAGCGGCACCGTCGTCGATACCGTCACTTTCGACATGGGTTGTCCGGCAATGGTGCACGATTACATCGTGAGCGAACACCTCGCGATCTTCCTCATCTCGCCCAACCAGTTCCGCCTCGACCGCATCATGGCGGGGCGGCCGGGTGTGCTCTGGGACGAATCGGCTACACCGAACGGCAGCAGGTTCGCCGTTCTCGACCGTCGCACCCATGAGGTGACCTGGTACGACACCGGCCTGATGCTGGCCCCGACGCACTTCTTCAACGCGCACGAAACTGCCACAGGAATCGTGGTGGATCTGCACGTCATCGCGCGTCTGGGCAATCCGGTCGACGACTCGGACGAGCCGATCGACTCGCACTCCTGGTTTCCACCTGCGATGGCCTGGCGGTTCGTGCTCGATACCGCGACCAGGACGACCACCCAGCACATGCACAGCGGAGTGGCGGGTGAATTCCCGAAGATCAACGACGCGTGGCTGGGCAAGGAGAATCGCTTCGGCTACTTCGCCACCACCCGTGATCTGTCGCCGTTGACCCTGACGGATGGGCTTGCGCGCCATGACTTCTCCACCGGTCAGACGATCGTGCTCGAAGGGCCCGACGGGTTGACCAGCCCCAGCGAACCGGTCTTCGTCCAGCGTCGAGGAGCGAGCGCCGAGAACGACGGATATCTGCTGACCCTGTGGTGGAATCCGGCGACCGGACTGTCCGAGCTGCTGGTGCACGAGGCCGATGCGTTCACCCGCGAACCTCTCGCGCGCGTCAAGCTTCCCGTCCGAGTTCCGTTCGCGTTCCACGGATCCTGGGCCGAGGCCGAGGTGCTCGACGCAGCGATCGCAGCCCAGCGGTAACGAAGAAAGAACATCGAGAAAGAAAGAGCAGGACTGACATGGCGAACACACTGGCGTGGACGGCGAAGATATTCGACGGCGGATGGGTGGACGGCGGTGGTGGAACCCTCGACGTGACCGCGCCGTCCGACGGGTCGGTTGTGGCCACCGTCGGTGCTGCCGACGTCGCCGACCTCGATCGTGCTGTCGCGAAAGCCGGACGTGCGCAGAAAGAATGGGCCGCCAGGCCCTACCCCGAGCGGGCGTCGGTCATGACGAAGGCTGCGGCGCTCCTGGCGGAGAACCCCGAGCGTCTGACGCGGTGGCTGGTTCCCGAATCGGGGTCCGGTCACGGCAAGGCGGGGGCCGAGGTCGGCTTGGTTCTTGCCGAACTGACCGAGGCGGCCGCTCTGGCGTCGCAGCCCTACGGGCAGGTACTGCGGAGCGCGAAGTCCCGCTTCTCGATGGGGCGTTACGTTCCGATGGGCGTCATCGGCGTGATCAGCCCGTTCAACTTCCCAGCGGTACTGTCGATGCGGTCGGTCGCGCCTGCTCTGGCCGTCGGCAATGCCGTCGTTCTCAAACCCGATCCGCGAACACCGATTTCGGGTGGGCTGATCCTCGCCGAGATCTTCGCCGAAGCGGGACTGCCGGACGGTCTGTTGCATGTACTGCCTTCGGGTGCCGATGTGGGAGCCGCTCTCGTCTCGCACCCCGACGTTCCGTGCATCTCCTTCACCGGATCCACGGCCGCCGGCCGCAGAATCGCGGAAGCCGCTGCGCCGCTGCTCAAGAAGGTCCACCTCGAACTCGGCGGAAACAACGCGTTCCTCGTGCTGCCCGATGCAGACATCGAGGCCGCTGCATCGGCGGGCGCGTGGGGATCGTTCCTGCACCAGGGACAGATCTGCATGGCGTCGGGTCGGCACCTCGTTCCCGAGCATCTCGCCGAGCAGTACACAGCGGAGCTCGCGAAGATCGCCGAACGCATCACCGTCGGCGATCCGACCGACCCGTCGAATGCGTTGGGGCCCATCATCGACGAGAACCAGTTGAAGCGAGTCGACAGCATCGTGCAGGCCACGGTGACGGCCGGTGCCGAACTGGCCGCGGGCGGAACGTTCGACGGTCTCCACTACCGGCCGACCGTGCTCGCCAACGTGCCGAAGGACTCACCCGGGTTCACCGAGGAGATCTTCGGTCCGGTCGCGCCGATCACGACGTACCGCACCGTGGACGAGGCCATCGACATCATCAATTCCTCGGAATACGGTCTGTCCGTTGCGATCGTCACCGCCAATCCGTTCGCGGCGTACGAGTTGTCGGACCGAATCCGTTCCGGCGCAGTGCACATCAACGATCAGACGATCGACGACGAGGCCGTGGCCCCGTTCGGTGGAGTCAAGGCCTCGGGATCGGGCGGGCACTTCGGCACCACCGTCAACCTCGACACCTTCTGCGACCTGCAGTGGGTCACGATGCAGTCGGACATCCATAAGTATCCGTTCTGACCGACCTGGCCGGGCGAACCCGCACGATCGCGCTAGTCGCGGTGCGGGGTTCGCTCTCCGGTACTCGGGTCCACGTCGAACAATTCGTCGGTGTTGTCCGGGGCGTAGACGACGGTGTTCGATTCGAGGGCGCGTCGTCGGGCACCGTCGCGGATGGCAAAGAATCCGCCTGCGAACAACACGATCACGGCAATTCCGGCGATGATCGCCCATCCCTCGAAACCGCCCGCCAATGCGGCGATCAGACCGCCCGCAGCGGCGATCCCGGCGAAGATCAGGATGACGGCCAGCATGTTCTCGACTGCTCTGGCCCAGCTTGTCTTGGTAGGCCTTTTCTCGACCATAGGGGCAATTCCTTTCGATCAGCTCGGACGGCGGATACCCGAAAGCCGATCGATTAAGCCCCCGTGGTGCTACTGAGCCTTGCGGGCCCGGTACGCGGCGACGGCTGCTCGGTTGCCGCAGGTGGTGCTGCAGAATCGGCGGGACCGGTTGCGCGAGAGGTCGAGGACCAGCCCGTTGCAGTCCGGATCGGCGCAGACGTCGAAGCGCGAGAGCTCGTCCGCGCGGATGACGTCGATCATGGCCATCGCGGTTTCGACGACGATGCGGGTTGCGAGCGGACTGTCGTCGGCGACCGCGTGAACGTGCCAGTCGAGGTCTCCGTGGCGCACCAGTCGCGGCAGGGCGGAGGACTCGGCCAGCAATCGGTTGACCTCGACCACCGCGTCGTCTCGGCTGCTGGTGAGCAGTGATCGCAAGGTCGGCCGCAGGGCTCTCACCGCCTCGAGCTCCTCCTCGTCGCCGTCGAAGCGGCCGGAATAGCCCTGCTCGGAGATGAACTCGGCCAACTGCTCGCGCGTGGTCAACGTGTCCGGGTCCTCGGCGGAATTGACCAATGCCACGGCGGACAACAACGACAGTTCCGCGTCATGAGCAAAAAGCATGTTGACACCTTACCAAGTCACTGCCTACTGTCACATGTCATGACGGCTTACACTCATGACGCGCAGGTGAATCGTGCGGTCGAACACAACGCTGCGGCACGGTCGCGTCGACTCTCGGGGCTCGGTTTCGCGCTGCTCTCGGCGGCGTCCTTCGGGCTTTCCGGCTCGCTCGCCACGGGATTGCTCGACGCAGGCTGGACCGCCGGGGCCGCGGTGACCGCGCGCATTCTGCTTGCCGCAGCCGTCCTGCTGATTCCGTCCATCCTTGCGTTGCGCGGGCGGTGGAGCCTGCTGGCCAAGAACTGGAAGCTGCTCCTCGCGTACGGAGCCTTCGCGGTGGCAGGGTGCCAGCTCGCCTTCTTCAACGCCGTCGGCCGGATGGAGGTGGGCGTGGCGCTGCTGATCGAGTTCACCTCGCCCGTGGCCGTCATCGGCTGGATGTGGTTCCGGCACCAGCAACGTCCGGGCCGCCTGACCGTGGTGGGCGCGCTGCTCGCCGCAATGGGTCTTGTGCTCGTGCTCGACCTGATCTCCGGTGCCGACGTGGACACCGTCGGCGTGCTGTGGGCGCTGGGCTCGATGGTCGGTGCGGCCGTCTACTGGGTGCTGTCCGCGGACGAGAGCAACGGACTCCCGCCGATCGTGCTCGCCGGGGCAGGACTGCTCACGGGTGGGCTCATCCTGCTGGTCGCCGGACTGATCGGCATCGTCCCGTTCGCTGCCCCGCTCACCGACGTCACCTTCGTCGATGCCGTAGTGCCGTGGTGGGTTCCGATCATCGGCCTCGGCGTCGTGACCGCCGCGCTGGCCTATGTCCTCGGGATCGCGGCAGGCCGACGCCTCGGGTCGCGGTTGGCGTCGTTCATGGGATTGATGGAAGTCGTTGCCGCACTGGTGTTCGCGTGGCTGCTGCTCGGGCAGGCACCGGCACCGATCCAATTGGCCGGTGGCGCACTGGTTCTGCTCGGCGTCGTCGTCGTCAAATCTGGAGAGCGTGCCACTGCGGACGAGCCGGTGGAGCCGCTGCAGAGTAGGCCTTGAGCTGACGCTCAGCCGTCGACGCGTCCGAACACCACCGCGGCCAGGATGGTGTGGGCGCTGGCGATCACCGAGTCCAGCGGTTCGCGTTCGGGCGAGAGCAGCCACTGCTGGGCGATGGTGAGGACCGCGCCCACCAGGCCCATGGCCAATGTTCGACGGTTGGGCCCGGCGAGTCCGCGGCTGGAACCGACCCCCTCGGCCACCTGGAGCACCGTCGCGGAGAACGAGGTGGTGGTCTTGCGGTACAGCGCGTCGACGGTAGGGGATACGCCGAGGATCTCGACGAAGGCGATGCGTGCCGACTTGGGCTGTTCGGCGACGAACGTGAAGAAGCCGGTGAGGGCTCCCCGGAGCACCTGCTCGCTGGAGTTCGTTTCTGCGGCAGCTCCGGCGAGAATGCTCTCGCGCATGGCGTCGGTTGCGCGGGCGTAGGTCGCCATCAGCAGGTCCTCGCTGTTGGTGAAGGACTCGTAGAAGTAGCGCTTGGTCAGGCCTGCCTCGCTGCACACCTTCTCCACGGTTGCCGTCCGGTAGCCGGTGGTGCCGAAGACCTCGACGGCCGCGTCGAGCAGGCGAATTCGACGCTCCTGCTGCCGCTGCTGCGGATCGGCACCTCGGTAGGTGCGGCCGACTTCACTGTGATGCGTGGACACACACAAATCTTGACACCGCTCGGTATCAGATGCAAAGTGTTCGCAGACAGGCATTCCGATGGAGGGGGAGCACATGGCGGCGTCGACGCTACGCAACAAGGTCGTTCTGATCACCGGAGCAGCACGGGGAATCGGTGCCGCAACGGCGCGGGCGCTGGCCGGACGCGGTGCCCGGTTGGTACTCGTCGACGTCGACGAGGCCCCGCTGCGAGAGCTGGCGACGCAGCTGAAGGCCGAGGCGTTCGTGGCAGACGTTCGGAACCTCGACGACATGCAGCGCGCCGTCGACGGCGGAATCGAGGCGTACGGCGGCATCGATCTGGTGCTCGCCAATGCCGGAATCGCCAGCTACGGATCGATCATGCAAGTCGATCCCGCCACGTTCCAACGCGTCATGGACATCAACGTGATGGGCGTGTTCAACACCGTCCGCGCCGCTCTGCCGTCGCTCGTCGAACGCAACGGCTACGTCCTCGTCGTCTCCTCGCTCGCCGCGTTCACCCCCTGCCCCGGCCTGGCTGCGTACAACGCCAGTAAGGCTGCAGCAGAACACTTTGCGAATGCGCTCCGGCTCGAGGTCAACTACCGAGGTGTCGACGTCGGCTCCGCACACATGGCGTGGATCGACACACCGATGGTGCAGGACGCCAAATCCGATCTCACCGCCTTCCAGGATCTGCTCGCGGTGCTCCCCGGCCCGCTGGGCAAGACGATGACCGTCGATCAGTGCGTCGACGCATTCGTCGACGGCCTGGCGAAACGCAAGCGGCGCGTCTACGTGCCGCGGTGGGTGGGCGCGGCGTCGTGGTTCAAAGCCGTCATCACCTCGCGGGTCGGTGATCGCAGCATGCTCGAGCACGTGCCGACGATCCTGCCGAAGATGGACGAAGAAGTAGCCCGCCTCGGCAGGTCCGAGAGCGCTCGCAACAAGACCAGCTGACATCGGACATCGAAGGAATCCTTGACATGACTGCCGTATTGCCCTCTCCCGAGGTCGACGTCCTCATCATCGGTGCCGGCCTGTCCGGGATCGGGGCCGCGCGCCACCTCGGGCACGATCTGCCCGGCAAGACCTACGCCATTCTCGAGAGCCGCGGCGCGATCGGTGGAACGTGGGATCTGTTCCGCTATCCCGGGATTCGCTCCGACTCCGACATGTACACCCTCGGATACAGCTTCAAGCCGTGGATGGGTGAGAAATCCATCGCCGACGGCACCGACATCCGCAACTACATCGTCGAGACCGCGAGAGAAGCGGGCGTCGACAAGCACATTCGGTTCCATCACAAGGTGATTGCCCTCGAATGGTCGAGCGAGCAGCAGTTCTGGACGGTGACGGCGCACCGTAGCGATACAGACGAGACGGTCACGATCACCGCGTCGTTCGTGTTCTCCTGCAGCGGTTACTACAACTACGACAAGGGGTTCACCCCCGAGTTCGCCGGTCAGGAGAACTTCGGCGGCCAGGTGATTCATCCACAGCACTGGCCCGAGGATCTGGATTACTCCGGCAAGAAGATCGTCGTGATCGGCAGCGGCGCAACAGCGATCACGTTGGCCCCCAACCTGGCTCGCGACGCCGAGCACGTCACGCTGCTGCAGCGCTCACCCAGCTACATCCTCTCGCTTCCGTCGCAGGACCCGATTGCGCAGACCCTGCGCAAGCGACTGCCGAAGAAGTTGGCGTACAGCGTGACTCGGCTCAAGAACGTGTCCATGGCGATGCTCATCTACACCCTGAGCCAGAGGTACCCGGAGTTCATGAAGAAGCGGATCCGCACGATGCAGGAGGGGTGGCTGCCGAAGGGATACGACCTCGACACCCACTTCACCCCGTCCTACAACCCGTGGGATCAGCGTCTGTGCCTGGTGCCCGACAACGATCTGTTCCGTTCGATCCGCAAGGACGAGGTCTCGATCGTCACCGATCACATCGAATGCTTCACCGAAACCGGCCTGCAGCTGAAGTCCGGCCAGCACCTCGACGCCGATATCGTGGTCACCGCAACGGGACTCAACCTCTCCGCGCTCGGCGGTGCACAGTTCCGCATCGACGGCAACGACGTCGACCTGCCCAGCACCATGGCATACAAGGGCATGATGCTCACCGGGATCCCCAACTTCGCCTTCGTCGTCGGCTACACCAATGCGTCGTGGACACTCAAGGCCGACATGGTCTCGAACTACGTGATGCGTCTGCTCGCGCACATGGACGAGAAGGGGTACAGCACGGTCGAACTCGAGCGCGATCCGTCCGTCGACGAAGAACCGTTCCTGGACTTCGCAGCTGGTTACGTGCTTCGAGCCGTCGACAACTTCCCGAGGCAGGGGAGCGAGACCCCATGGAAGCTGCGCATGAACTACTTCCGCGACTTGCCGGTTCTGCGGTACGGCAAGGTCGTGGACAAGGCCATGAAGTTCGGCCGTCCTCGGTCGAAGGTATCCGTCGGATCCTGACGGGAATTGTTTCGGTTCGGGTGCGTTGGTTCTCGATATGAAAATTGGAATCATCGGTAGCGGATTCATCGGCGGCACCCTCGTTCGTCGGTGGGCAGCACTCGGTCACGAGGTTCGATTCTCGAATTCGCGCGACCCGGAGACCTTGGCGGATCTGGCCGAGGAAACCGGGGCGACGGCGGTGTGGGCCGCCGACGCCGCGCAGGACGCCGACCTGGTGCTTCTGAGCATTCCGCAGAAGAACGTTCCCGACCTGGCCTCGGGAATTGTCAGCGCCCGCAAACCGGGAGCCCCGATCATCGAGACCAACAACTACTACCCGCAGCAGCGCGACGGGTCGATCGAGGACATCGAGGGTGGGACGCCCGAAAGTGTGTGGGTGTCGCAGCAACTCGGAGAGCCGGTGATCAAGGCGTTCAACGGAATTTGGTACAAGCACCTGCTCGAGAAGGGCGTGCCGGCCGGGACCAGCGGTCGAATCGCACTGCCGGTCGCCGGGGACGACGACGATTCCAAGAAGATCGTGTTCTCGGTGATCGACGAGCTCGGATTCGACCCCGTCGACGGCGGAACCCTCGCCCAGTCGTGGCGTCAGCAGCCGGGAACGCCCTCGTACGGCAAGGACTTCGGAGTCGACGCCCTCGTCGAGGCGCTGGGTCAGGCGACCGAAGAACGCAGTGCGGAGTGGAAGGCCTGAGGCCCTGGCTACTTGACGCGACCCTCGCGGAGTGTGCGCTCCGCGAGGTCGCGTAGAGGTCCGGTCAGGCTCGAGTCGCCCACTCGGCACGAGTGCTCACCCACCGACACACTCCACACGAAGGTGTCACGGGCGTTGGACTCGGCCGGATCGGTGGACTGCTGATCGGCGATGTACGGCTGCGCGGCCTCGACCAACGACTGCCATTCCGGCTCGTCGGTCTCGACGACGCCGCGCTTGGACATCCCGGCGACACCGCCGGTTCGCAGTACCTCGATGCGCAGGCTCATCTGCCCTCGATCACACCCGATCGTCGTTCGGCTTCGGTAGGGACTCGAGCCCTGTTGTCTTCACCCCCACGGTAGACCAACCCGTGGCCACGGCCCTCGCAACGTCGGAACCGGCTCCGAATCGCTCGTTCGCCGCCGCGATCGTGGCGGCGGAGAAGCCTGCGAAATCGACCGTCGGTGACAGTCCGCCGACCGTCATCGTGTCGAACCAGACCTGACCGACGCGGTCCCAGGCCGGACCACCGAGCGTGGTGGCGGCAACGGCGAAGGCGCGGTTCGGGATACCGGAATTGATGTGCACGCCGCCGTCGTCCTCGGTGGTGACGACAAAATCGTCCATACTCGCCGGCTGCGGATCCTTGCCCAAGACATCGTCGTCGTACGCGGTGCCGGGCTCGAGCAGCGAGCGCAGCGCCTTTCCTTGAACGGCGGGCAGGAACAGACCCTCACCGATCAGCCACGACGCATCCTCGGCGTTCTGCTTCGCGGTGTACTGCTCGACGAGTGCGCCGAACACGTCGGAGATGGACTCGTTCAGCGCGCCGGCCTGGTCCTTGTACTCGAGCGGGGTGGTGTACTGCGTGAACCCGTGCGCGAGTTCGTGGGCGATGACGCCGAGCGAGACGGTGAACCGAGCGAACACCTCGCCGTCACCGTCGCCGAACACCATGCGAGAGCCGTCCCAGAACGCGTTGTCGTAGTCCTGGCCGTAGTGCACCGTCGCGTCGAGGGGCAGCCCGCTACCGTCGAGACTCGAGTACCCGTAGACCTCGTCGAAGAATGCGTACGTGGCACCGAGGCCGTCGTACGCCTCGTCGGTCGCAGCGTCTCCTGTTGCTTCCTCGCCCTCGGCGCGCACCTGTCGGCCGGGGAGATCGCGAGTGGACTCGGCATCGGAAATCGTGCGCTCGAGCGTGCCGCCGGTCCGCGGAGCGATGGCGGTACGCGCCTGCACCACCTCGCGTCCGGCACGCATCTCACGATCGGCGAGCAGCGTGGCGCGAGCACCCGCACCCTGCAACCGCTCGAGCAGAAACGGTGGAACTACAGAATGAAACGTCATACGCGGTGACCCCCTAGGTCCGTGGCATGTCCGGTGGTAGTTCCCAGTGTGCACGACACCACCGACACATCTCGGTGAGCTCGGACGACACAGGTCAGCCGCGCATCGCCGACAGGTCGATTCCTTCCACCTCGCTCGGCGGGCGGATCGCCGTCAACGTCGCCCAGCTGCGGGCCAACAGCGACGCGTCGGAATCGTCGTCCTCGGCTCGGATCTCGTCGAAGCGAACGGTGACGAAATCCTCTCCGCGATCACCTATTTCGGCCTGCACCGCACCGTAGCGGGCCAGCGATGCCGGCACTATCCCCGCCAACTCCGCGAGTGGAACGTCCGGAATGTTGACGTTGACGACCGCGTCGGACGGGCCGTGGGACATCATCCATGTCACCGCGATCCGGGCCACGTGCTCGGCCGTCGCCCAATGGGCAGGCTCCGTGGCGATCGACGACAGTGCCATCGCCGGAACCCGATGCGTCAGCGCCGTCAATGCGGCACCGACGGTGCCCGAATGCAGCACGGCGGCACCGGTGTTCGGTCCGTGATTGATACCGGAGAGCACCAGATCCGGGGGGTCGCCGAACGCCCCGCGGGTGGCCACGAACGCGATGAGAGCGGGTGACGCCTGCACCGCGTAGGCCGGTACGTCGGGAAGGCCGGCGATGGCGACGGATTCGATACCGAGATGATCGTCGACGCCCATGCCGGTCAACGACGCGCTGGCCCCGCTGCGCTCCTCGTGCGGCGCGGCCACGACGACGTCGAGACCGGCCTCCGCGGCCACCCGCGCGAGCAGGGCGATGCCGTCGCTGTGCACGCCGTCGTCGTTGGTGATCAGGGCTCTCATTTCTTGCCTGCCTTCTTGTACGGACGAACCTCCACCGACTCGGTGAGGCCGAGAACCAGGTCGCGTCGCCCGCTACCCAGGCCGCGCCGCGTGACGTTGGCCGTGCCCGCTCCGCCGCCGAGTCGCAACGCCTCCGGGACCGACAGCCCCTGAGCCAGCCCTGCGGCGATGCCTGCACTCATCGAATCGCCTGCTCCGTGGTGATCGACCATGCGCAGTCCCGGCGTGACTATTTCGAGCACGTCGCCGTCCACCAGCGCCAGGGCCGGATCTCCTGCCCGCGAGATCACGACGATCTCCGCGCCGTCGTCGTGCATCTGCCGCATCGAGTCGATGAGGTGCGCCGGGTCCTCGGACTCGGCCCGGCCGTCGGCGATGAGGTCCTCGTGGCTGACCTTGAGCACCGTCAAGCCGCCGGCGAGCGCAGCGATCATGGTCGGTCCGGACAGGTCGGCCACCACCGTCTTGCCCAGGGCGGTCAGGTCCGCGCACAGCCTCTCGTACACCTCGGGCGGAACGATGTCGTCTTCGTGCGGTCCGCCGAGGATGGAGACGTCGCTGCGGGCACCGGCGGCGAGGGCCGCGCTGAACAGGTCGTCCAGGGCGTGCCTGGCCAGCGGTGGTGGGTCGACCGTGGCCAGAATTTCCCGCTCACCGCTGCGGCGATCGTGAACGTACGAGCCGCTCTCCTGGCCGATGTCGACGGAGACGACGGAGATGCCCTCCCGCTCGACGATGTCGCGCAGAATGCCCCCGATCTCGCCGCCGAACACTCCCGTCAGCGTGACGTCGAGGCCGAGCACCGTGGCCATCCGAGCGATCCAGTGGCCCTGGCCGCCGGCGTGCACGTGCAGTTCGGTGTTGCCGTTGGGAGCTTTGTCGAGGGTCACCGTCAACAGCGGGGAGGGGGCGAAGACGAGAGCACTGAGGTCGCGAGAGGAGGAGGGCACCGACTGTGCATGCCCGAAATGTCAGGTCCGAAACGACGAGCACGTCAGAAACGACGACGCAGGCGCATTCCGATCGGGCGGCCGTCGGGATCGACGAACAGGCGGTACGCGAAGGCAGCGAGTCGTTGCTGCCACACGGGTGGCACGGAGATCTCGTGTCGGCGGAGCCTGCCGGCAGGGCGCGGGCCCGAGGACGGGTTGCGGTGCCAGTTGTCGAGCGCGGTCGCACTGGCCGAGACCACATCGAAGAATCCTTGGGGATCCACCAGATCGGCGTCGTCACCGTCGGCGCGGCCGAGGTGCTCGCGAATCAGTTCCAGACGTAGGTTGCGGGCGTGAATTCGAGCACCGTCGCCCAGGCCTGCCGGGTCCAGAGGTTCGCGAGTGTCCCGTTCTTCGTCGATGATGGCGGCCGTCAACTCCGAATCATGGGTCCAGGAGCGGCGATTGAAGTTGTCCGAACCCACCGCTGCCCAGATGTCGTCGATGACGCACACCTTCGAGTGCACGTACACCGGTATGCCGCGGTCGTTTTCGATATCCAGAACCAGTACTCGATCACCGCCGGCAGCGCGGATGACGCCCAGTGCGGCCGAGTGTCCCAGCAGCGCAGACGGAATGGTGAGATTGCTGTCGTCGTCGAGGTGCTTGGGAACCACCACCACCAACCGCAGGTTCGGCTTGCGACGCAGCGCCGCAGCGAACACCCGCGCGACGTCGACCGACCACAGGTACTGATCCTCGATGTAGATCAACTCGGTTGCTCGGTGCAGAGCCTTGGCGTACGCACGTGCCGCGCTGCGCTCGCCCTTGGTGGCGAACGGGTAGGCGGGACGCCGACGCGGGTAGGTGCGCAGCAGCTGAACCGAGCACGTACCCCGCGGATCCGGAGGCGCAGCCGCAGTCGGTAGCTCCGACGGTTCGCGAGTCACACCGCGCAGCATGTCGGGTACGGCGTGCCAGGGGAGGCGGGACAGGGCTGCGGGATCCTCCCAGCGCTCGCGAAAGACATCCTCGACGTCCCGCACTGCGGGGCCCTCGAGCTGGACCTGCACGTCGTGCCAGGCCGGGATCTCGCCGTACTCGGGAGGGAAGGGACGCGAGACCGGATCGCCGAAATGATCGGCGTCGTCGCGTCGGGCACGGGCCAGATCGATGCCACCGACGAACGCGACGTCGGCCACCTCGGGCCGTCGATAGCGGATGACGACGAACTTCTGGTGGTGGCTTCCGAGGGTCAGTACGCGCTGATCGAGAATGACTTCGCCGCCGGCCTCCTCGAGCCGCAGAGCGAGCTTGCGATTCTTCGGACCGGTGAAGCCGAGTGTCTCCATGTGCGAGCGCCACACCATGCCCTTCACGAGGCCACCGCGGTGGGCGACGGCCGTGAGCGCATCCTCGACGGTCACGCCGTCGTCGGTGAGCAGCTGTTCCGGGTCGCCGCGCCAGTCGGTGAAGAGCACCAGATCGTCGCGTTCGGTCCGCTCGAGTGCCTGCGCCAGCGCCGCGAAGTACGTCTTGCCGTGCACCAGATTCTCGACGCGGTTGCCCTCGGTCCAGGCTGCGATTCGGGTGTCGTCGTTGCCGCGCTCGACCGCAGTGAGGAACCACGGGTGCGCCGGGTCGAAGTGCCGAGTCGGGGCTGTCAGAGCTGCGGTGGACCGGCCGAGATTCTCGGCAACCCCATCGACGACGCGCCGGATGCGCTGCACTATCACGTTGGCATCATTTCATCCGGTTTGAAGCGGCGGGAGGGCGGGCACCCGAGCGATATGACTCAGGTACCCAACGTCACGCTCAGAAACGGCAAGCAGATCCCGCAGCTCGGCTTCGGCGTGTTCCAGATCGACCCCGAGAAGACGGCCCAGGCCGTCGAAACGGCCCTCGAAATCGGCTACCGCCACATCGACACTGCCGAGATGTACGGAAACGAGAAGCAGGTCGGCGAAGGTATCCGCAACTCCGGCATCGACCGTGAATCGGTCTTCGTCACCAGCAAGCTCAACAACGGTTTCCACAAGCCCGACGATGCGCGGAAGGCGTTCGACGCGACGCTCAGCGATCTCGGAACCGACTACGTGGACCTCTTTCTCATCCATTGGCCGCTCCCGACCCGCTACGACGGCGACTTCGTCTCCACGTGGAAAACGTTGGAGGAGTTCGCAGCCGACGGTCGCGCCCGCAACATCGGTGTCTCCAACTTCCAGCCGGCCCACCTCGACCGGCTGGCAGAAGAGACCGAAACGGTGCCAGCCGTGAACCAGATCGAGGTGCACCCGTACTTCGTGAACAGCGACGTGTGGGCGTACGGCCGTGAGCACGCGATTCCCACCGAGGCGTGGTCGCCGATCGCGCAGGGCAACGTTCTCGACGACCCCGAACTGCAGCGAATCGCCGACGCGACAGGCAAATCTGTCGCGCAGGTTGTGCTCCGCTGGCACATTCAGCGCGGCAACATCATCTTCCCGAAGTCGGTCACGCCGGAGCGGGTGAAGGCCAACTTCGAGATCTTCGACTTCGAGCTCAGCTCTGCCGATGTCGACGCCATCACCGCCCTGGACAAGGGCGAGCAGGGCCGCAACGGCCCGAACCCGGACACCTTCGACATGATTCCGGACTAGTACGTCGAACTGTGGGCTCGAACGTTTCGCACGTTCGAGCCCACAGTTGTTTCACGGGTTCTGTCTCACGGGCTCGGTGTCACGGGATCGTGAGCGCGGATCCCGTTGCGGCGACGACCTCTTCGGAGGTGACACCGGGTGCGAGCTCGGCGAGTGCGAGGGTCCCGTCGCCGACGACGTCGATGACGGCGAGGTTCGTGATGATGCGATTCACGACGCCTTGGCCGGTCAACGGCAAGGTGCAGGCGTCGAGGATCTTCGGGTTCCCGTCGCGGTCGGTGTGTTCCATGACGACGATGACGCGCCGGGCACCGTGCACGAGGTCCATCGCGCCGCCCATGCCCTTGACCATCTTGCCGGGCACCATCCAGTTTGCGAGGTCACCGGTTCTGGAGACCTGCATGCCGCCGAGCACCGCGGTGTCGATGTGGCCGCCTCGAATCATCCCGAAGCTCAACGACGAATCGAAGTACGCTGCACCGGGATTGACGGTGACCGTCTCCTTGCCCGCGTTGATGAGGTTGGCGTCGACCTTGTCCTCCGTGGGGTACGGTCCGGTGCCGAGGATGCCGTTCTCCGAGTGCAGCGTGACCTTGACGTCGTCGGTCAGATATCCCGGGATCAAGGTCGGCAGTCCGATGCCGAGATTGACGTACTCCCCGTCGACCATCTCTGCTGCGGCGCGTTCGGCCATCTGATCGCGCGTCCATCCTGTGCTCATGCTCGAACTCCTGAACTGACGGTGCGCTTTTCGATGCGCCTGTCCTGTGGCCCGGTGTGCACGACGCGTTGGACGAACACGCCGGGAAGATGTACGTGGGCCGGGTCGATCTCGCCCGGCTCCACGAGGTTCTCGACCTGCGCGATGGTGATCTTGCCTGCCATCGCGGCGAGGGGGTTGAAGTTCATCGCGGTCTTGTCGAACACGAGATTGCCTGCTGTGTCACCTGTTTCGGCGTGCACCAGCGCGAAGTCGGCATTGATCGACTCTTCGAGGACGTACCGCTTGTCTCCGAACACTCGCGTCTCCTTGGGCGGCGATGCGATGGACACGGAGCCGTCGGCGTCGTAGCGCCACGGCATTCCGCCGTCGGCGATGGGGCTGCCGACCCCGGCGGGGGTGAAGAATGCGGGGACGCCGTTGCCGCCGGCGCGGAGTCGTTCGGCGAGTGTGCCTTGGGGGGTGAGTTCGACTTCGAGTTCGCCGGCGAGATACTGCCGGGCGAATTCCTTGTTCTCGCCGACGTACGAGGCGGTGACGCGGCGGATGCGTCCGGCGGCCAACAGGATTCCGAGTCCGTAGCCGTCGACGCCACAGTTGTTGGAGAACACTTCGAGCTCGTCGGCATCGGTGTTCGCGATGGCTTCGATGAGGGCGTCGGGGATGCCGCACAATCCGAAGCCACCGACCGCGAGGGTCGCTCCTCGGCCGATGTCCGCGACCGCCTCGGCGGCGGACGCATAGGTCTTTCCAGTCACTTGCAGCTCCTGATGTGTTCGTTGAGCAAACGTTGCACTCAGTGAACCTGAGCTGTGTATCTGGATGAAGTGAATGATGGATTTTGCTCGTTCGGTGAACGGATGGAGATATGGCGTCCGCTGAGTGGACGTACGATGGCCGGGTGACGTCACCGGATGCCAACGCAAGTGTGATCGGCAAGATCTGCTCGTTGCTGCGCGCAGCGGGAACCGAGGAGCCGTCGGGCGCCTCGACCACCGCGCTCGCTCGGGCGACCGGAATCGCGCGGCCGACCGCACATCGCCTACTGGCGTCTCTGGCCGACCAAGGATTCGTCGACCGCGACGCCGCCACCGGCCACTGGTCACTGGGCCCGGAGATCTACCTGCTCGGATCGATGGCGGCATTGCGGTACGACATCACCGACCAGGCTCGAAAGATAGTGCAGGCGTTGGCCACCGAGAGCGGAGAGAGTGCGTTTCTGTCGGCGCGGCGTGGGGCGGAGACCGTGTGCCTGCTTCGGGTGGAAGGGAGCTTTCCCCTGCGCTCACACGTGTTGTACGAGGGCATTCGGCTGCCGCTCGGGGTGGCGTCCGCAGGCCTGGCCATTCTTGCGCACCTTCCCGACCGGGAAGTCGACGAGTACCTCGGTGGAGTGGACCTGGTGCCCGAGTGGGGAGAAGGCCACTCCGACAGCGAGATTCGACGTCGCATCGCACACACCCGCACCACCGGATTCGCCGTCAACCCGGCGTTGCTGGTGGAAGGCAGCTGGGGCCTCGGCGCTGCCGTGTTCGACCGTGCCGGAGGTCCGGCATGGGCATTGAGCCTGACGGGTGTCGAGACACGATTCCGTGATGATCGGCGCCGGGAGTTGGGCAAGCTGCTGCTCGACGCGGCACACCGACTCACCGTGCAACTGGGGGAGCGGCCCGCTTAGCCGTCGAGTTCCTCCAGAATGTCCGCGGCGTCTTGGCTGCCTGCGGCGGCCAATCTCTGCAGCTCGGCGCGGTCGCCACGTTCACCGGCGAGCTCGACGAGGATGTCGACGGCATCGCTGCTGCCTGCCTCGGCGAGGGAGCGGAGTTCGTCGAGGTCGTTTCGAGAGCCCGCGAGTTCGACCAACTCGTCGATGGCATCCTGATCACCGCGGGCCGCACGCTCGCGCAACTCCACCAGTTCTGACGACGTCGAATCGGGCTCGCTCATGGAGTGGAGTGTAGAACGATTCGGCGGAAAGCGGCAGGTCAGCCGCCCCAATTCCGGCTCCAGCGTTCTTGTCGGTGGCCCGGGTTAGTCTTCTTTCAGTTCGAACGCACGTTCTTGTTTCGGCTCACCGGGGGGTGAAAAATGGGTGCAATACCGACTGTGTCACTGGAGGCGTTGACCGCTGCCGCGCGTGAGGAGAATCGGCACGCGGCCCGCAAGATCGCCGCCTGCTATCGCGTGCACTGCGACTGGATCACCCGCGACACCGAACACAAGCACTACAGCCGATACGGACGCACCGAAATGGCTGTCGCGTTGGGCTGCTCGGCGACCGTCGCCGAATCGTATGTATCCGTCGGCGTAGCCCTGTACACCCGACTCCCACTGCTACGAGCAGCGTTCGAGACAGGGGAGATCGACCTCCCTCGCGTGCGGACCGCATGCCGGATCCTCGACAACCTCTCCGACGCCATCGTCACGTCGGTCGAGAAAGAGGTGGTCGAGGCGGCGCGGAGGTCGTCCCCGGGCCCGCTCGAGCAGGCGATCTGGGACATCCTGCTGCGCTTCGCACCCGAGGAAGCAGCAGCACTGCGGGAGTTCGCGAAGAAGTTCCGCACCGTCACCTACAGTCCCGCCGGCGAACTCGCCCGCATCCGAGCCGAGTTGACCGCACCCGAAGCCGCCGCCGCATGGCAACTCCTCGAAGAAATGGCCGACACCCTCTGCCCGAAGGATCCGCGCGGGAAGAAAGAACGCCTCTGTGATGCGTTCATGGCCCGCATGCACGGCGAACCCCGACTGGCATGCCTGTGCCACCGCCCCGACTGCCCGAAGAACGACACCGTGTTGCCGGATCGGCGGGTGCCGTTGACGATGATCACCGTCGACATCGCCACCCTCATCGGACTGCTCGCCAACCCCGCCTACCTCGCCGGACACGGTTCCATCGACCCCGACCTCGCGCAGGAGCTGGCACGCAACAGCCACTGGCAGATCCTGCTCACCGAAGCCGTCACCCTCGCCGAATCCCTCGGCCTCGCACACCAGAACCCGGAGACCGGGGACTGGGAACGAACACCGACAGACCAGCAGCAGGAGTCGGACTCAGCGTCGGATCCGGTGAACGACACGGACACGAACGCTGCTTCGGCAACAGACGCTGCCGAGACTCGCAGCTGCACCGGTAGCGACTCGGAACGGGCGACTGAATCCGAATCATGCACGATCACTGGAACATCCACTGACACCGACACCGACGCCGACGCCGACGCCGACGCCGAATCATCCACGGCAGCATCAGCCGACCCCGCGCCCTCGCCGACCAGCGCGACGGCAACGGCCACTGCGCCAGTACCGGCGACAGCAGCGGACTCTGCGTCCGGCAAGGAAAAAGATCCCGGCCGTGGCTCCGATGCAGCACCATCGCATGCAGCATCGGACCGGGGTCCGTTCGACACATCGAGTTCGACACCCGACCCGACCGGCGAATCACTTCGAACACCCGATCCAGCACAAGCACCTGCGCCGCTGCCGGGGACAACGACGTCACCGGCTCCGGCTCCGGCTCCGACGGAGAGCCAGACAGGGGACACCTCTGCCCATTCAGCGGCAGATCCAGCTCCACCCGACCTCGGCGGAGGCGAAGACAGACCACGGCGGACCCAATCGCTGACCTCCGCCGCAGCCCTGTTCTGCACCCACACACCCGTCGGGAGGGGCACACGGCACAGCTCTGCCTTCGACGTCACTGCCCTCGATCTGCCCTCCGCGATTCGGCGAAAAAACCGAACGATCCCCATTGCAGGCCACACTCCAGCACACCGCACGCCCTCAGGCATCTACCTCGGCAACGCATCCCTCGCCGCAGCACTCGAAGCCGCGATCGCCGCCGACCCCACCCTCGGCACATCCGTACCCCGCGACCCGCTCACCGACCGAGCACTGATCTACCGACCCGACACGCTCACCACCGCAGCCGTTCGACTACGCGACAAACACTGCCGCTTTCCCGGCTGCCACCGACCCGCCGCACGCTGCCAACTCGACCACATCACCGCCTTCGACCACACCAACCCCCTCGGCGGAGGATGGACCACCGTCAACAACCTCCAATGCCTCTGCGACTACCACCACAGTGTCAAAACCGCCGGCTACTGGACCGCCACCATGCTCCCCGGCGGAGCCATCCTCTGGACATCGACATCCAAGACCACCCGAATCACCCTGACCACCAACGGCACAGCCGTACCCATCCTCGGCAACGACCTCACACCACACATCCCCACCCGACCGACACGATCCGGCCACATCGCCTACCCCAACCCACCCGACAACCGACAGCCCGAGACAAACGACACGGCAGCACCGCCGTTCTAGGCGATGCTGCCGTGGATCTCAGTGCCCGCTCCGTCAGATCAGGTGCTGAATGTGGTCGCGGGTGAATTCGATGCGCTCATCGACGCGTCCGTCTCCGACCTTGTTCACCCAATCGGGGTCGGACAGCAGTGCACGTCCGACGGCCACCACATCGAACTCGTTGTCCTCGAACTGGCCGACCAGTGCATCGAGTCCGGTGACACCGGATGCGGCGTCCTCCGACCATGCCGAGGTGAACACCGAGTCGAGGCCAACCGATCCGACAGTGATCGTCGGCACGCCGGTGAGCTTGCGGGTCCACCCGGCCAAGCCCAGCTTTCCGTCGTTGCCGTCCAGCTCAGGGAACGCCGGATCCCAGTGGCGGCGGGTCGAGGCGTGCAGAATGTCCACTCCGGCGTCGACGAGAGGAGTCAGGACACGTCCGAGTTCCTCCGGATTCTGGGCGATCCGGGCGTCGAAGTGATTGCTCTTCCACTGCGAGAAGCGGTACACGATGGCGAAGTCCTCACCCACCGCGGCGCGGATCGCCGCAACGACCTGCGCGGGGAAGCGAGTCCGAGCTTCGAGAGAACCACCGAACTCGTCGTCGCGCACATTGGTTGTGGCCCACAGGAATTCGTCGAGCAGATACCCGTGCGCGCCGTGCAGTTCGAGGCCGTCGAAGCCGGTGTTCTTCGCGTTGACCGCGGCCTGCACCCACTGCGAGGTGAGTTCGTCGAGGTCGGCGTCGGTGAATGCCCGACCCACCGAAGAACCGTCGAGTGCAATGCCCGACGGGCTCACGGTGGTGACGTCCGGGAAGAGGCGAGGCTCGGTGCCGCGCTCGACACCGAGGTGCCACAGCTGCGGGATGATCGCGCTGCCCTCGGCGTGGACGGCGTCGACGACACCCTTCCAGCCCTCGAGGCTGGCGTCACCGTAGATCCGCGGGACGCGGGTGTGCGGGCCGGCTGCGGGGTCTGGAATGTAGGTGCCCTCGGTGATGATGAGGCCGGTGCCGCCGGCCGCGCGCTTGCGGTAGTACTCGGCGACATCCGGGCCGGGGATGCCGTCGGGAGAAAAGGCGCGCGTCATCGGGGCCATGGCGAAGCGATTGCGCAGCTTCAGCGACTTGACCTCGAACGGCTCGAAGAGCCCGGCGGTGGACAGATGCTGTGTTGTGGATGCAGTTTCGGTCACGCCTGCGCACAACCGGCATGCAACCCGAGCTATTCCCGGCGCAGGGCTGTTAGCGTCGGAGCCTTATGAGCCCCTCGCCGCTGATTTCTGCCGCCGAACTGCACGACCTCTTCGAGATGGGGCGGGCTCCGGTCGTCCTCGATATTCGATTCGTGCTGCAGACCGGAAGCGACAGAGCCGGTTACGAGGCCGGCCACATCCCGAACGCGCAGTTCGTGGACCTCGACGCGGAGCTTGCCGGGGTCCCGGGTCCAGGCGGCCGCCACCCGTTGCCCGACACCGAGACGTTCGTCGCAGCGATGCGCGGCGCCGGGGTGAGTGACGACTCCTCGGTCGTGGTCTACGACGGAGGACCGGCGACCGCGGCCGCGCGCGGCTGGTGGTTGTTGCGCCACTACGGCCATGCCGACGTGCGAGTCCTCGACGGCGGTCTCGCCCAGTGGGTCGCGGCTGGATTCCCGATCGGTACCGAACCGTCGATCGTGGCGGCCGGATCGTTCACTGCGAGGCCGTCCCTTGCGTCCGTTCTCGACGTCGACGACGTACTCGACTTCGCCCGGGACCACGTACTGCTCGACGCCCGGGCACCCGAGCGGTTCCGCGGGGAAGTGGAACCGGTGGATCCCGTGGCCGGTCACATCCCCGGCGCGGTCAATCGGCCGACGACCGAGAACGTCGATGCGGACGGCAAGTTTCTGGACCCCGGGGTACTCAATGGCACATTCGGTGGACTTGTGCCCGAGGGAAAGAAAGTCGCCGTCTACTGCGGTTCCGGGGTGACCGCGGCACATCAGATTCTCGCGCTCGAATTGGCGGGCATCGATGCTGCGTTGTATCCGGGCTCGTGGTCGGGATGGATCACCGATCCGACGCGTCCCCGGGCTTAGAGTGCGCCTCTGACCAGCATGTTCATGCAACCAGGGTTGAACTTGAATCCGACTTCAACTATACCTGGGGCATGAAGGTTGAAGGCAGAGTTGCCATCGTCACCGGAGGTGGTGGCGGAATCGGCGGAGCCATCGCCGCTCGACTCTCCGAGCACGGCGCACGCGTCGTCGTCTCCGATCTCGACGAAACCACGGCCCGATCCGTGGCCGACGCCATAGAACGCGATCGGCCGGGAACGGCCGTCGCCGCTGCGGCGGACGCGTCGAACACCGAGGACATCCAACGGCTGATCGCGGTGGCCGAGGAATCGTTCGGCCCCGTCGATCTCTACTTCGCCAACGCTGGCATCAGCGGCGCACCCGGGCTCGACGCCGCCGAGCAGGACTGGGACCTGTCGTTCGACGTCAACGTACGCGCGCACATTCGGGCCGCGCAGCTGTTGGTGCCGGGTTGGCTCGAGCGCGGCGAGGGATACTTCGTCAGCACCGCCTCGGCGGCCGGCCTGCTCACCCAAATCGGCTCGGCGACATATGCGACGACCAAGCACGCGGCGGTCGGTTTCGCCGAGTGGATGAACGTCACCTACGGCAACCGCGGAATTCGCGTCAGCTGCCTGTGCCCGATGGGTGTCAACACCAAACTGCTCTACGAGGGACGCGAATCCGGAGATGCGTTGGGAGCGGCGGCAACTGCCGCGGTTCTCAGTGCCGGTGCCGTGCTCGAACCGCTCGATGTCGCCGATGTGGTGCTCGACGCGATGGACCGCGAGCAGTTCCTCATCCTGCCGCACGAGAACGTACTGGACATGTACCGCAACAAGGGTGCCGATTACGACCGGTGGTTGCGCGGCATGCGTCGCTACCAGGACAGCTTGCTCGACAACAACCGATAGGGGCCCACCGTGGCATTTTTCGAGACCTCCGACCGTGCGAAGAAATACGAGTCGGATCTGTTGGAGTTCATGGACTCTCACATCTACCCGGCCGAGGCAGTGTACGAGCAGCAGATGCTCGAGTCGGGTGACCCGCACTTCCAGCCGCCGATTATCGAGGACTTGAAGAAGGAAGCGCGCTCGCGTGGACTGTGGAATCTGTTCCACCCGCATCCCGAGTGGGGCCCCGGTCTGACCAACCTCGAATACGCACCGCTGGCCGAGATCATGGGACGAAGCCTGCTCGCCCCCGAGGCATGCAACTGCAACGCACCGGACACCGGCAACATGGAGGTGTTCACGCTCTTCGGTACCGACGAGCACAAAGAGAAGTACCTGAAGCCGTTGCTGGACGGCACCATTCGCTCTGCCTTTGCGATGACCGAACCCGACGTGGCCAGCTCGGACGCCACCAACATCGCGATGAAGATGGACCGCGACGGTGACGACTTCATCCTCAACGGGCGCAAGTGGTGGACGTCCAATGCGATGCACAAGAACTGCAAGGTGCTCATCGTGATGGGCAAGACCGATCCAGAGGCGGCCACGCACCGTCAGCAGTCGATGCTGGTTGTGCCCATCGACGCACCCGGTGTCACCGTTCTGCGCAACCTGCCGGTGTTCGGCTACATCGACCGCGAAGGTCACGCCGAGGTGCTCTTCGAGGATGTGCGGGTACCGGCGAAGGACGTGTTGAAGGGGCCGGGGGAGGGCTTTGCCATCAGCCAGGCTCGCTTGGGTCCCGGCCGTATCCACCACGCGATGCGCACCATCGGCGTGGCAGAACGTGCGCTCGAATTGCTATGTCGCCGTGCGGTATCGCGCGTGACGTTCGGCAAGCCGGTGGCGATGCGCTCGAACATTCAGGACTGGATCGCCGAGGCGCGCATCGAGATCGAGAAGACCAGGTTGCTCACGTTCAAAGCCGCGTACCTGATGGACACCGTCGGGAACAAGGAAGCGCGCACGGAGATCGCAGCGATCAAGGTTGCGGCACCCGAGATGGCTCTGAAGATCATCGACCGGGCCATCCAGGTCCACGGCGGAGGCGGAGTGTCCAACGACTTCCCACTGGCGATGATGTACGCACACATACGCACGCTGCGGCTCGCAGACGGTCCCGACGAGGTGCACAAGATGTCGATCGCGAAAATGGAGCTGAAGAAGTACCTCTGAACGGAGGTTATCGACCCGGCTGCCAGGCCGGGTCGCGGCCGATGAAGGCCATCAGCTGGTCCTGCGGGGACGCGTCGTCGGCAACGGGGACAGCGGGGCCGTACTGCCCGCTGTCCCGTAGCACCTGCTCCATCGGTCGCATGGCCTCGAGCGCTGCGGCGCAGCGTTCCTGGCCCAGATCAGGCTCTCGGCCGAGGGCTTTCGCCAGGTCCCAGGAGTGCATCCAGACGTCGGCGGTGTAGAACATGTCGATCGCCTCGTCCACCGGCATGTCTCCGGTGTGCGGGTTGCTCAGGATCCGGTCGGCGGGGTCGTCGAGAATCGCTTGGATGTCGGCGACGTGCTGCGTCCAGGCTGCGGCCGGGTCGGCTTCGACGTCGAGCGCGGGTAGCGCGATTCCTGCGCCCCCAGCGAGGAAGCCGCGAGACCACTCGATCAAATGCTGCACGACATCGCGTGCAGCCCAACCCGATACCGCGCTCGGCCCGGCCCAGTCCTCCGGTGACGCGGACAGAACGAGCGCACTGAACCTTGCCGCGTCCTGTGCGTGCTGCTGGGCCGGCCCGGTGTGCTGCTGGAGGAGTTCGTCGAGCTTGTCGTAGCCCTCCTTCACGCCGACGTCCATGCCGCTCGACAGCATGCCGTCGCGACTCGCGAAGTCCGACATCACGCTCAGAACCCTCAGCCGTGTACCGCCATCGCCTCGGCTCTCGAAGGTGAGCGTTTCGAGCGCGACCGAGTCGGGTGCACCCTCCCAGGTGAGGGTCCACACGATTCGCTCGTTCGCACGCACCTCGTGGAAGCTGCCGAAGAACGCGGCGATCTCCTCACCGTCCCGGTCGTTGGCGAAAGCCCAGGCTCCTCCGGTATGCCCCTCCCACTTCAGTATTCGGGTCGTCAACGATCGCGGCCCCACCCATCGGCGATACAGCTCGGGGTCGATGTGAGCGCGAAAGACCTGCTCCGGCGTCGCATCGAACTCTCGGATGATCTCGATCGTGGGGACTTTCTCGTCCGCGACGATCTCGGTTTCGTGTGCAGTCATGACACTTCTTTCGTCTCGGTGGTCTTGTCGTCTGCGATGGTGTCCAGCAGGGCGTCGAGGCGTCGATAACGTTGTTCTGCTTCCTGGCGATAACGCTCGATCCATTTCGTCATCAGGCCGAACACTTCGGCGTCGAGATGCACCGGACGACGTTGGGCATCCTTGCTGCGCGTGACCAATCCGGCTTCCTCGAGCACCTTCACGTGTTTGGAGACAGCTTGCAGGCTCATCTCGTACGGCTCGGCCAGTTCGCTGACGTTCGCGTCACCGCCGGCGAGCCGGGCGACGATGTCACGTCGAGTGGGATCGGCCAGGGCCGCGAACGTCCTGTTGAGCTGCTCTGTTCGATCGTCCATGGGGTTCCTCGCTGTGCGTAGATGCCGAGAGTAAGCCGCTCGCCCGGCGTAGTCAACCATTTGGTTGATCAAGCTGATCGCCTACCCTCGACCCATGAGCGACGGTGACGACATGGTGCGGGACGTGCTCTCCCGGGCTCCGGGGCACCCGCTGCGGGTGGCGATCGACGGTGTGACGGCATCGGGGAAAACCACCTGCGCACAATGGCTGGTGGATGCCGTTGCAGCGCAGGGGCGTCCGTCCGTGCATGTGACCATGGACGGCTTCCATCATCGGCGTGCCCACCGGTATCGACAGGGACGGGCGTCGGCTCTCGGCTATTACCGGGACGCGTACGATTTCGACGCGTTTGTCTCACACGTGCTGATCCCGTCGGGGCCGAACGGAAGCGGTGCCATTCGGCGTCGGGTCATCGATCTGGCGACGGACGAGCCGGTGGATGATCCGCTCGAACCGGTGCCGGCCGACGCGATCGTCGTGGTGGACGGAACGTTCTTGCATCGGCCGCCGCTGCCCGACTACTGGGACTACACGGTCTTCGTCGATACCCCCATGGACGTCGCACGGGCCCGCGGCATCGCCAGGGATGCGGAGGCGCTCGGTGGCCCGGAGGCGGCAGGTCGGGCCTTCGACCAGCGCTATCACGCGGCGTGCCGGATCTATCTGGACGAGGTGGATCCGCGCGCTCGGGCAACGCGAGTGTTGCCGGTCGACTGGAGATGACCACCATCGCTCGTGCATTCGGATGCGCGCAACGATGCGGTCGAGTGCCATCCAGCGCACTCGACCGCACCACTGTCGCAGCGTGTTTCAGAAATGAATCACCCCGCGCATGTTCTTGCCGTCACGCAGGTCCTGGTAGCCCTCGTTGACCTGTTCGAGGGAGTAGGTCGAGGTGATCAACTCGTCGAGCTTGAGTTGCCCGGCGTCGTACAGGCGTAGCAAGCGCACGATGTCGTACTGCGGGTTCGCGGACCCGAAGAGCGTGCCCTTGATCGTCTTCTGATTCAACGTCAGATCCGTGCCGGACACGTGCACCGTCAGCTTCTCGGGATCGGCGAGGCCGGTGATGACGACGGTGCCGCCCTTACCGATTGCCGCGGTCGCGGCCTGCACGACCTCCTCGTCGACGGTTCCGACCAGAATCAGAGCCTGGTCTGCCCCCTGGCCCCACGTGAGTTCGGTCAACTTCTCCTGGGCCGACGCGGCATCCGCGAACGCGTGAGTCGCACCGAACTTCAGTGCCTGGTTGCGCTTGAACTCGAGCGGATCCACGACGAGCACATGCTTCGCGCCCGAATGTACAGCTCCCTGAACGGCATTGATCCCGAGGCCGCCGATGCCGTAGATGATCACCGAGTCGCCTGCGCGTACACCGCCCGCGTACACGGCGGTGCCCCAGCCGGACGGAACGCCGCAACCCACGAGAACTGCTGTCTCCAAGGGCAACCAGTCGTCGATCTTGACGACGGAGTGCTGGGAGATGGTGGCGCGCTCGGAGAAGGTACCGAGCATGCACATCGCTCCGAATTCGGTGCCCTTGCTGTCACGGCGACGGAACGTGCCGTCGGGCATGCAGCCCTCGAGGATCGTTGCGCCCATGTCGCACAGGTTCTGTCGCCCGGTGGAACAGTAGCGGCAGGTGCCGCAGTTCGGGATGAAGGAACAGACGACATGATCGCCTGGCTTGACCTTGGTGACGCCGGGACCGACTTCCTCGATGATGCCGGAACCCTCGTGGCCGCCGACGATGGGGAAGCGTGGTGGCAGGTCGCCGTCGAGCAGATGTAGATCCGAATGACACAGTCCTGCTGCGACATACTTGATCAGGACTTCACCGGGGCCGGGGCCGTCCATCTCGAGTTCGATGATCTCGAACGGCTTGTGCGGCTCGAACAGTACTGCTGCTTTGGTCTTCACAGAGATTCTCCTGAGTTCGATTCAGCGGTAGATGGATTTGACGTGTTGGAAATTTCCGATGGCGTCGGGCCCGAGCTCGCGCCCGATTCCGCTGTCCTTGACCCCGCCGAACGGGGACGAGGGATCCACCATGTAGTGGTTGATGCCGATGGTTCCGGTGTGAATTCGCTTGGCCACGTCGAAACCTCGCTCGTCGTCGGCGGTCCAGACGGATCCACCGAGCCCGAAATCCGAGTCGTTGGCAATGCTGATCGCCTCGGCTTCGTCGCCGTACGGGATGATCGACAGGACGGGCCCGAAGATCTCTTCCTGCGCGATGGTGTGGTTGTTGTCGACGTCGGCGAAGATCGTCGGTTGAACGAACCAGCCGCGATCGAGGTCTGCGGGCCTACCGCCGCCGGTGACGAGCCGAGCGCCGTCGCCGCTTCCTTTCGCGATGTAGCCCTCGACGCGATCGCGCTGCCGCTCGCTGGCCATCGGCCCGATCTGGGTGGCCGGGTCGAGCGCGTCGCCGACGGCCAATGAGTTCGCGAACGCTTCCATCATGCCGACCACCTCGTCGTAGCGGGAGCGCGGCGCGAGGACTCGGGTGCCGAGGAAGCACGTCTGACCGTTGTTGAGAAACGTTGCACCGAAGAGGTTCTCGCCGATCTCGGCGAGATCGAGATTCGCGTCGTCGAGGATGATCGACGCCGACTTTCCGCCCAGTTCGAGGGTCACCGGGCGCAACAGGCGGCCACATGTTTCGGCGATGGACCGCCCGGCTGCGGTGGAGCCGGTGAACGCAACCTTGTCGATGCCTCGATGCGAGACCAGATGGGCACCGATCTCACGGCCACCGGGAACGATGTTGATGACGCCGGGCGGCAACCCAGCGGCAATGATGGCCTCCGCCAACACAACCGAGTCGAGCACCGTCTCGGGAGACGGCTTGAGCACGACGGTGCAGCCGGCTGCGAGGGCCGGTGCGTACTTGAACGCGGCCAGAGTCTGCGGGAAATTCCACGGTGCGATGGCACCGACGACGCCGATCGGCTCGCGTCGAACCGTTGTCGTCCCGCCCATCAGGTGGGGGTGAGATTCCTCGAACTGAGCGGTTCGCGCGAGACCCGAGAAGTACCGCATCACGGCGACCGGGAAGCCGCCTTCGAGTTGCTCCGCAATGGAGATCGGCATGCCGTTCTGCGCCGCCACGAGTCGGGCGAGCTGGTCGCCTCGCTTCTCGTACTCGTCGGCGAGTCGATCGATCGCGTCGGCGCGCTTCGAAGGCTCCCACCGACTCCAACCGCTGGGGTCCTCGAATGCGCGGCGGGCAGCAGCCACCGCCGCATCGACGTCGGCTTCCTGTGCCTCGGGTACCGATCCGATGCGTTCTTCGCTACTTGCCGAACGGACTTCGATGCGGGCGGACGAGCTGGGTTCCACCCACTCGCCGCCGATGAAGAGCGACGGTGCGTCGAGCTGCTCTCGTGTTGTCGTGTGTGCATCCATGCATACGAGTGTGACCCCGATCACGGATGTCGAGTGTTCAGAAAGTGGACAACCTCAGCCGAGGATGCCGAACTCGCGCATCCGCTTGTACAGGGTGGTCCGACTGATTCCCAGGCTCTCCGCCGTCGTGCGTTTGTTGCCGCCCTGCCGCGCCAACTCGTGCACGATGGCGTCGCGCATCGCGGTGTCGAGCGTGCTCATCCGAGTCGTCGACGCGTTCTTGCGCGGTCTGACCAGTTCCCGTTCGGTGATGTCGCCGACGGATCTACGCGATGCGGCCTCGGTGACCTCGGCTCGGAGTTCGCCGATGTTGCCCGGCCAGTCGTAGTCGATCAGCGCCGACAACGCTGCGGGCGTGAAGTGCGCGCGGGATTCGAGCTCGGCCATGATGGCGCGGACCAGGTCCGGGATTTCGTGTCGGCGAGAACGCAAGGGGGCCAGCTCGATGGTGTCGGCGCACAGTGACAGGAGTTGGCGGTGTTCGAGTTCGGCCGAGTCGGTGGCCGAGCTCGACAACGCGTACCACCCGCGGGCGGACGACAGAGTCGAATGCAGCCGGCTCGCCACCGGACCCGGGAGAAAGTGCACGTTCTTGATCACCACATCGTGTGCAGCCTCGACCTGATGCTCGACGGCTGTCAACCATACGGCCGGTGGCGTCGTCACCAGATCTGCGGCGTCGAACCAGTGCGGTGACGTCGTTGCTGTCAGTCGGGCGAGGGTGGTCGATTTTCCGGTTCCGGGTTCGCCGATGACACACAACGGCTTTCGGATTCTCGGAGCGGGAACAGGGGTGCGCACGGTGTCGTGAGGATCGATCTCGATGACGATTCCAGCGGCCGATACCGGACGCTCCCAGCGCACGGTTGCGTGCAGTCCGGAATTGAGGATCACATCGTGTACGACGCCACTGCGCCGGATCGAATCGTCGGTGAGCGCGCGCAGTGCGGAATGATCGACTGAATCGATCATTGCTGCAGCGCTGGTGTTTTCGAGCAGAATCTCGTCGGCGATCGCAATGACCGGCGCACCGCGACGCTGCGAGGACGCGTACTGAAATGCCTGGAACAGTCGATGTTCACCGGAGCGGGTCTCTTCGAGGAGCCTGCCCTGAATGTCCTGTGCGGCATGGACGAGCATCGGTTCGAGTAGCGGGTTGTCACCGGAGGCCAGGAAGGTGATGTCGAGGACGCCCTCGATGCGGCGTGTGACGGGGTGGATCAGGGGGTGGCCGTAGCAACTGAAGGTCTTCATCGACTCGATGTAGTGCTCCTCGGCACGCACGGCACAGGGTGCGCGCATCTCGAAGGTCGTCGAGATCGAATTGGTGCCCGAAGCCTGTTCGGTGAACGACCGGCCGACGACCGCGCCGACCGAGGACACGGCATCTCGTAGCGAATGGGTTCCGAAACGGAGATCGACCAGCCGGGCATCGCGATCCGCGAGCAGAACGCAGTACCCGGAGCCGTCGAGCACACTCTCCATCCGATCGAGGATGGGGTTTGCCGCGGCGAGGAGGCGGCTGCGACGATCGACGTCACGAAGACTCGCCTGCTCCAGGGTGTCCGCCGGTGCGAGACCGCTCTGCGCCGACCGTTGCCAGGACTTGGCGATGGAATCTCGGAGCTTGTCTGCACCGCTGAGCATCGCGCGTACCTCCGTTGGCCGGCGCTTGGTCGTGCTGTGACGGTAGCGCCGACTGCCCGGTTCGACGCGCGTTTCGACAGAACCTGCCCGATCGGGCAGTGATGCATTGACAGTGCACTGTCATGAGTGCAAAATGACAGCACACTGTCAAATTCTGGAGGCTCGACATGACAACGATCGCTCTGTACGCCACCGACACCATGGCCGACTGGGAATACGGATACCTCACCGCAGGTCTGGCCATGGCCCGCGAGCAGGACCAGGACGCCAACCGGCTGATCATCGCATCGGAGACGGGGGAGGCCGTCACGACGATGGGCGGATTGCGCATCACTCCCGACGTCGCGCTCGCCGGGCTTCCCACTCTCGATGCGTTGATTCTGCCCGGCGCGCCCAGCTGGGACTCAGGTCACGATGCGGTGCTGAGGCTCGCCGTCGAACTCGTTGCGGCGGGCACTCCGGTCGCGGCGATCTGCGGGGCAACATTGGGTGTGGCCCGGGCCGGACTGCTCGACGACCGGGCGCATACCTCGAATGCCACCGAGTTCCTCACGCAGGCAACCGAATATCGTGGAGCGGAGCACTACCGCGACGAGAAGGCAGTGTCCGACGGCACCGTGATCACCGCAGGCGGCGTGAGCCCGTTGGAGTTCGCGAAGCTCGTGTTCGAGCGGTTGAACGTGTTTCCCCAACCCGTGGTCGATGCCTGGTACGGCCTGTACACGACGGGGGAACGCAAGTACTACGACCAGCTGGCGGGCGCATGAGCCAGCGCACTCCGGAGGGTGATGCGCTCACAGCCTTGGTGTTGCCCGTCTTCGAGCTCAACGGTGAATTTCTCGCCGCCGCACACGACATCACCGAGCCGACGGGTCTGACTCCGGCGTGGTGGCAGGTCCTGGGAGCCACCCTGGACGAGCCGCTCTCGGTTGCCGACATCGCGCGACGCGTCGGGCTGGGGTTGGCACGCCAGAGTGTGCAGCGGACGGCAAATCTGTTGGTGGACAAAGGGTGGGCCGTGTACGTCGACAACCCGAACCACAAGCGGGCAAAGTTGCTGGAGCCGACCCCCAAGGGGCGCGACACCGTTGCCGAGCTGCGGGATGCACAACATGCGTGGTCCGATGTAGTGGGATCCGCTGTGGGAGAGAGCGAACTGCAGGCGTTCGCGGCAACCCTGGAGAAGATCCTCGCGGCATCACGGGACTATCGCGGGGGCAGTGCATAATTCGGGCATGGTTGCGCTCGGGGTACTTCTGACCGGATTGCTGGCCGGATTGTCGATGCAGTCCGGCGGCATCGACATCTTCGGCGACACCAGGTTCGGCGGGCTGCTGTTCTCCAGTGGCGGCGTGGGAGTTGCGGTCGCGCTGATTCTTGCGTCGGGTACGGCGATGGTCGTTCGTCGGCGCAGCGTGCTGGCCGGACTGTCCATCGCCGCTGCTGTTGTCATCGGGGGCTCGGTACTGCTGTTCTCGTCCGACTCCGCCGAGGTGGTGGCAGGCGGAGTCCTGTTGGGATGCAGTGCAGTACAGGCGAATCGGAGACGAGTTCATCGGGCGCTACTGATCGGGTCTTTCCTTCTCGGCCTGCTGTCCGCCGGCGCGGTCGAGGCATTGCACTACCCCGCTGTTCCCCGGCGCTACGCCGACTACCTCACCGAATCCGATATGGGCACACCGGTGGTCGTTCCGGTGCTGTGCGTGCTCGTGGTGGTGGCAGTGGCGTGGGCAGCGCGCAACGAAAACCAGGGCGAAAGCCCGGCGACCGAGCGCGATATCCGCACAGTCGCGGCGATACTGCTGGTGACGATCGGTGGGCTGCTGCTGAATGTGGCGTTCGTGTTCAGCATGTTCCAGAGCGAGTACGGGTTCGGCGGCCGCTGGTACTACGGCCTTTTTGTCGTACTCGTGTTGTTCGCAGCCGCTGCTCTGCTACCGGGGCGTAGCGGCGTCATGGTCCTCGCCGGAACGGCCGTGTTGCTCACCTCGACCACGACCTCGGGTGTGGGTATCAGTGTCTCGGACCGAGTGTGGACACTCGGACTCGTAGCCGTCATGGCAGTCTCGGTGGCAGCCGGTACCGCGCTCGGATTGCGTTGGGGGCGTCCGCTGATCGGCGTCGCAGTTCTGGCAGTGGTCTGCATGACGGCACTGTTCGATAGCCCGCCGCTGGACAACGTGCACTACGTCGCGAGCCTGATCGTCTTTCCGGCCGCCGCGGCCTACCTGTATGTCGCGTGCACGCCTGCCGCCCCGACGCCGTCGACCCTCGGCCTTGCCATACCGGTGGCGATCACGGTGCCGATGGTCGTCACGTACGGATGGACGGCGTACACGCCGTTGACCTCCGCACTGACGGACACGTCCTGGCCCGAAAAGTGGCTCTCCACGGGTGGTGCATCGGCAACGGTCGTGCTCGCAGGCGTCGGGATGTGGGCTCTGAACCGCTACCGGGCTCGGCGGTAGACGACGTGGAGGACCTGGTCCGATCCCGCTACCTCGGTCCGCTCCATCGTCGTGGGGTCCCAGCCGTCGTAGATCGGTTCCCCAGCTCCGAGAATCACCGGCGAGACCGCAAGATGTAGGTGATCGACGAGCCCTGCCTTCAAGTACTGCCGCACCGTCGATGCCCCGCCGCCGAGGCGCACGTCCTTGCCCGACGCCGCCTCGTGGGCACGATCGAGCACCGTTTCGATGGGATCGTCGGTGAAGTGGAACGTGGTGCCGACCATCTCCAGTGGCGGCCGTGGGTGATGGGTCAGTACGAACACCGGATGGTGGTACGGCGGCTCCTCACCCCACCAACCGTGCCAGCTGTAGTCCGGCCACTCGCCGCGAACCGGTCCGAACATGTTGCGGCCCATGATGGTTGCGCCGATGTTCTCGGTACCGAGATCGAGCATTCGCTGATCGGTGTCAGGGTCTTCTGTATCGGAGCGGTCGGCGAACACCCACTGGTGCAGCGCCATGCCGTCGACGCCCATGGGGTTGTCCTGGCTCTGATCAGGACCGGCGGCGAAGCCGTCGAGCGAGACCGACAGATTGTGTACCCGAAGTGTCATACCCGAGTAGACCACCAGCGGAGGGCAAAGTCATCGGAGTACCGTTTTCTTCATGGCTTACAGATACCTCGGAAACAGCGGACTGAAGATTTCGGAGATCACCTACGGCAACTGGTTGACGCACGGATCGCAGGTGGAGAACGACATCGCCACCCAGTGCGTACGCGCGGCCCTCGATGCCGGCATCACCACCTTCGACACCGCCGACGTCTACGCCAACGGAGCCGCCGAGACGGTGCTCGGGGACGCGTTGAAAGGGGAGCGTCGAGAATCGCTGGAGATCTTCACCAAGGTCTACTTCCCCGTCGGGCCCAAGGGCCCCAACGACACCGGACTCTCGCGCAAGCACATCCTCGAAGGCATCGACGCGTCGCTGCGTCGACTCGGCACCGACTACGTGGACCTCTACCAGGCGCATCGCTACGACGTCGAGACTCCGCTGGAGGAGACCATCGCCGCGTTCGGTGACGTCGTCCGCCAGGGCAAGGCGCTCTACATCGGCGTCTCCGAGTGGACCGCCGATCAACTGCGCGCCGGGCAGGAACTCGCCCGTCAGAACGGCTTCTCGATCATCTCGAATCAGCCGCAGTACTCGGCGCTGTGGCGCGTCATCGAGGATCAGGTGATCCCGACTTCGAAGGAACTGGGCATCTCGCAGATCGTCTGGTCGCCCATCGCCCAGGGTGTGCTCACCGGAAAGTATCTCCCCGGTCAACCCCTGCCCGACGGCTCTCGCGCCAAGGACGACAAGGGCGGCGACAAGATGATCGCGCGGTACCTCGACGACCAGACGCTCACCCGGGTGCAGCAGTTGAAGCCCATCGCGGACGATCTGGGAATCACCATGGCGCAGTTGGCCGTTGCGTGGGTACTGGCCAACGACAACATCGCGGCAGCGCTGGTCGGAGCCTCGCGCCCCGAGCAGATCGCCGAGAACATCAAGGCCTCCGAGGTGACCCTCGACGCCGACGTGCTCGCGAAGATCGACGACGCCCTCGGTGATTCCGTCGAGCGGGACGCGAGCAAGACGGGCTCGCCGGAAGCACGTCTGGTCTGACCGCCTGCCCGAGTCGGTCCGATCCGAACAGGGTAATAAGGAGGTATGGACATGATCACCGTCGATACACCTCAGGGCCAGGTTCGCGGTCGGACCGGCGCAGGCATCACCTCGTTCCTCGGAGTTCCGTACGCCGAGGCCCCGTTCGGACCCCGCCGCTTCCAGGCTCCGTCGCCGCCGCCCACGTGGGACGGAGTGCGCGACGCCCTCGACTTCGGGGCCACCGTCCCCAAGGTGGGATACCGGCCACCGACGAGTGAGATACTCAGCGAACCGGTGGTACCCGGTGACGACTGCCTGAACGTCAACGTCTTCACCCCCGACGTCGGCGGATCGGCACCGGTGTTCGTTTGGATTCACGGCGGAGCATTCGTCAACGGCAGCAACGCCATTCCCACGTACGACGGTTCCGCATTCGCGCGCGACGGTGTCGTGGCCGTGGTGATCAACTACCGACTCGGAGTCGACGGTTTCGCGTCGATCGACGGTGCCCCGGCCAATCGCGGGATGCTGGACCAGGTCGCGGCCCTCGAATGGGTACGTGACCACATCGCTTCCTACGGCGGCGACCCCGCGCGGGTGACCATTGCAGGGGAGTCGGCCGGCGCGATGAGTGTCGGCACCCTGATGTCGATGCCCCGTGCCGAGGGGCTCTTCCAGCGGGCAATTCTGCAGAGCGGAGCCGGTCACCACGTCATCACCGCCGAGACCGCGGCGAAGGTCTCCGCGGCGTTGGCCTCCGGGCTCGGAGTCGAGGCCTCGATCGGCGGCCTCGGTTCGGTACCGGTGGATGCGTTGGTGGACGCCCAACGCGAATTGTCCGATCGGATCACCGCCGAGGCCCCGACCGGAGCGTGGGGTGAGCTGGCCCTGAACGTGATGGCCTTCGAGCCGTACATCGACGGCGATGTGGTTCCTGCACTGCCTTTTTCGAGGATCAGCGATGGTGCGAGCGCACAGGTGGACGTGTTGATCGGAACCACCAGCGAAGAACACGCGTTCTTCATCGTGCCGGCCGGCCTGGTTCCGCACCTCACCGAGGACTACGTGAAGATGGTACTCGCCGGGTACCGGGCCGACCCCTCGGCGCTGGACCGGTACCGCGAACAGCTGCCCGACGCCTCGGCGGGCGAGCTGATGATCGCCGTCATGACCGACTGGTTCTTCCGTATTCCGGCCACGCGTCTGGTCGAGGCTCGCTCCGGCGACGCCTTCGTCTACGAATTCACCTGGCGTTCATCGCTGTTCGACGGAGCTCTCGGAGCGTGCCATGCGCTGGAGATCCCGTTCGTGTTCGACATGCTGCACAAGCCCGAGACCGCCCGCATCACCGGCCCGAACCCGCCGCAGCAGGTTGCCGATCAGATGCACCGTGCCTGGGTCGACTTCGTGCGCAACGGCTCTCCCGGCTGGGACCGGTACGGCACCGACCGCGCGGTGATGATGTTCGGCAACGAGCCCGGCGTCGCCCTCGATCCCAGGTCGGCAACACGCGCGGTGTGGGACGGGGTGCGCTGAGCACCTGAGCACCTGAGCACCTGAGCACCTGAGCACCTGAGCGGCTGCGCCGCACGTGCGCGCGGAAACTCGTAACAGGTTACGAGTTTCCGCGCACATGGGTCAGCTCAGGTGATGCACTTCCTGCAGCCCGTAGACCGGGGTGTCGATGCCCTCGTAGCGAGCCTTGATCTGCAGGGCCAGGTAGAGCGAATAGTGCCGTGACTGATGCAGATTGCCGCCGTGGAACCAGAAATTCTCCTGCTGCGTCGGCTTCCACATGTTGCGCTGCTCGCCCTCCCATGGACCGGGATCCTTGGTGGTGTTCGAGCCGAGGCCCCAGCACTTGCCGACCTTGTCCGCGGTCTCCTGATCGATCAGGTCGGCGACCCAGCCGTTCATCGACCCGTAGCCGGTGGCGTAGACGATCAGATCGGCCGGTAGCGCGGTACCGTCGTCGAGTACGACGCCGGTCTTGCTGATCCGATCCACCTGCCCCGCAACGAGTTTGATCTTGCCGTCCGCCACCAGCTCGGACGCGCCGACGTCGATGTAGTAGCCAGAGCCGCGACGCAGGTACTTCATGAACAGTCCCGAACCGTCGTCACCGAAGTCGAGTTGGAAGCCGGCCTTCTCCAGCCGATCGTAGAAGTCCTTGTCCTGCTCCGCGATCTGCTGGTACACCGGAATCTGGAACTCGTGCATGATCCGGTAGGGCAACGATGCGAACGTGAGATCGGCTTTGCCCGTGGTCATTCCGGATTCGACAGCCCGCTCGGAGTACAGATCACCCAGAGCGATCTCGCACAGCGAATCGGACTTGACGATGTGCGTCGACGAGCGCTGCAGCATCGTCACATCGACGCCCGTCTCGTACAGCGCCTTGCAGATGTCGTGCGCGGAGTTGTTGGAACCCACCACCACGACGCGCTTGCCGACATACGCGTCGGGACCGGGGTGTTCGCTGGAATGGTGCTGCTCGCCCTCGAACTCGTCCATGCCGGGGAAATTCGGCACGTTCTTCTTACCGGACATTCCGGTGGCCATCACCAGCTGCTTGGGCCGCAGGATCACTTCTTCGCCGTCACGATCGACGACGACCGTCCATTCCTTCGCCACCTCGTCGTAGGTGGCGGACTTCGCGGTGGTCTTGCTCCAGTACGGCACTTCCATGACCTTGGTGTACATCTCGAGCCAGTCACCGATCTTGTCCTTCGGCGCGAACACCGGCCAGTTCGGCGGGAACGGTAGGTACGGGAGATGGTCGTACCAGACCGGATCGTGCAGGCACAGCGACTTGTAGCGCCCGCGCCACTGGTCGCCGGGGCGCTCTGCACGGTCGACGACGATCGCAGGCACGCCGAGCTGTCGGAACCGCGCACCGAGAGCGATGCCGCCCTGGCCGCCACCGACGACGAGGGCGTACGGCTGCACGCTGTAGCCGAGCTCGTTCTCCTCGATCTCCTTCTTCTCCGCCCAGTTCTGGGTATCGGCATTCGAGCCGTGCACCGCGCCCTTGATGCGCGACTTGCCCTGACGCTCCTCGTGACCCTTGAGTTCCTGCATCGTGGTCAGCAGAGTCCAGGCGACGTCGTCACCGGTATCGGCGTCGACGGTCAGGCGCAGGTGGCCTTTGCCGCGGCTGGTTGCGGTCTCGAACTCGATCCACGCGGAGACGACGCCGTCTGCTTCATCGGGAGTCTCGGTGGTGTGGAAGCCCGTCGGATCGGTGTCGTCGAGCCGCTCGGAGAGCATGTCGGAAACGCCGTCCCGGCCCTCCACCGTCTTGAGATTCCAGGTGAAGGTGACGAGGTCACGCCAGAAGCTGCTGACGGCGAACATGCCGGCAACACGAGGAACATCGCGGGCGACCAGTGCCTCCTCGAACTTCGACAGCCAGGCGTCGACCCGTTCCTGCGGGGTGTGCGTGCGGGTGATGTCGACCGGTTCGATGGTCTGCGTCATGAAAACTCCTCGTGGCGAAAGTGTGCTCGTTGTGTGACCCAGCACACTCCCGCCCCGTGGCGAAGTCGAGAGTTGCAGTGGGTTGCAGCGCGCCGAGGTATCGACCGTGTCGAGAAGAAGCCCGTGTCTACGTATGGGTGGGCCTGAGAACCAGGGCTCCCAGAAACTGACACACCTGCAGTGCCAGCGCGAGATCGAGCTTGTCCCCGCTGGTCGTGTGTAGTTCGAGCGCTTTGGTCACCCGATACTTCACCGTGTTGCGGTGGACATTGAGTTCCTGGGCCGCGTGCAGATGACTCTCGTCGTGCGCGAAATATGCGTGCAGGGTGTTTCTCAGCACGGCCGCGTTGGGCGTGTCGTCCGCGAGCGTGCCCAGCGTCTCCCAGACCCAGTACCGGGCCGAATCGAGATCCTGGGCGAGCAGCGACACGATGGCCACATTCTTGTCGCCGTAGCCGAGAACCTCACGCACCGGTGTTCCGGGTATCGACGCGATGGAGTACGCGGCGCGTGCCTGCTCGTGGGTCCGGCGGAACCCGTCGACGCCCTTGCCCGGTAGCCCGACGGCCATGCGGGTGGAGTGGTCGAGGCGAAGGGCCGCAGCAAGTTCGGCCGTATCGACCGTCGGCGTGCGGGTACCCAGGGGGATCCAGGCCCACGCGGTTCGGCGATCGATCGCGGTGACGATCGGCGGACCTGCGGAGCGCATCGCCGCGGCGGCGCGGCGGGAAATGACGTCGATCGATCCGAGGGTCGTCGTCGAGTCCGATCCATCGCTCCACACGACGACACCGAGATGATTCTGGTTCAGCAGGTAACCGGTGTGGGCCTCGAACGTCGTTGTGGTTCCGCTCCGGTCGGCCAGCAGTGTGTGAATGGTCGACGAATGAACGGTTCCCTTGGCACCGATCCACCGAATGCGTTCGGTCTCGTATGCGTCGAAGACGAACAGCGTTATCCAGTCGATGTAGTTGTAGACGACGTCCGAAATATGTTTCAGGACAGCAAAATCGAGCTCCGAATCGTTCGAGTTCTTCTTCACTTCCTCGAAGCAGATACTCATCATTTCGTTCTGGCCCAGGTGATAGGCCCGCACCAGTGAATTCGACGGAACATCGCGTTGAGCAAGGCGCAGTGCGTACTCGACGGCTGCGGTGGTCGGCTGCAGGCGGTCGACCGGAATGTCGTTGGCCAGTACATGAACGATCGTCGAGATGTTGCCGTGGACAGAGGCCTCGAGAAGCTGCACGAGGACGGGGTCGTCGTCCAGATGATCGATATCGTGCGCCATGAGCGAGGTCATCGCCCGGACCATGTCGAGTTCTCGCGCCGACAGCGACCGCGCGACCTGTGCGACGGCGGCGAGAACGTCCTCGTGGGCCGTCGCAGGCACATGAGCAAGCCGGCTGCGGGCAACCGCCCGACGGTCCTCGGGTTCGAGGTTCGTCACCCCACGTCCTTCTTCTGCCGCCGTAGGTGTCGCAACGCGGACTCCGCTGCGTTGTATCCACACATTCCGTGTGCGCCGGCACCCGGGGGAGTCGACGCGGAACACAGATACACCCCGGGAACTCCGATACTGTACGGATCCAACGCAATTCGAGGTCGAAGTACCACCTGAAGTTCGGTGTTCGCGCCCCCGATGATGTCGCCGCCGAGGTAGTTCGGATTCGAGGCCTCCAGTTCGGCGGGGGAGGTGACGACGGTGGCGACGACGATATCTCGGAATCCAGGTGCGAATCGTTCGATCTGGGCGATGATCGCCTCGGTCGCGTTGCCGGTGAATCCGTTGGGCACGTGGGCGTACGCGTACAGCGGATTGATCGACCCGGCAGATCGCGTCGGGTCGGCCACGTACTGCTGGCCCACCAACACGAACGGCCGATCCGGCATGACGCCCAGATTGATCGCCTTCTCGCTCGCCGCGATCTGCTCGAAGGAACCTCCCAGATGAACGGTGCCGGCGCGCCCGCACGCGGCGTTCGTCCACGGTACGTGTCCGTCGATCGCGAAATCGATCTTGAATGCGGCCGGAGCACGACGAAACTTGCGGTAGGAGCGCGCGATACGAGAGGGCACCGCATCGCCGTAGATGTCGAGAGCGCCGCGCGGTGACGTATCGAGCAGGACCACGTCGGATCGGGGAATGTCCGAGGCCGTACGTACTCGAACGCCGGTGTCGATCTTGCCGCCGTGATCGGCCAGCATCGATGCCAACGCCTGCGTTATCGCCCCGGAACCGCCCTCGGCCACCGGCCAGCCGTAGCGATGACCCGAGGCAGCGAGCATCAACCCGACGGCCGACGTCGCCGGTCGGTCCAATCGGTAGTAGGCGTGAGCCGCCAGCCCGCCGAACATCGCTCTCGCCTTGTCCGTTCGCCACCACTTCGCCGACACGGTGGCCGGTAGCAGTGCGCGTGGACCGAAGGCCGCAAGGGCCAGCGGGTGCCGCGGCACGTTCGCAATCGGGCGCATCAAGTCGGCAGCGAGGACATCGAAATTGCGGGCCAGGTCACCGAACATCCGGTTCCAGCGCACCCCGTCGACACCAAGACCGTCGGCCGTTGCCTCTATCGACCGGTGGATCGATCCTGCATCACCGTTGTCGAGCGGGTGCGCGCAGTCGATGTCCGCCAGTTGCCACCGCAGGCCGTAGCGCTCGAGGTCGAGCGTGCGCAGATACGGCGAACCCGCACCCATCGGATGGAACGCCGAACACAGATCGTGGGTCACACCCGGCACTGTCATCTCCGCGCTGCGCGTTCCCCCGCCGATGGTGTCCGCGGCCTCGAGAACATGAACATCGACCCCGGCACGAGCGAGGCGTACCGCGGCAGCGAGCCCGTTCGGCCCGCTGCCGACGACCACGGCTGTGGTCATACCTGCTCGCCGCGTTGCGGAGCGGGCGCGACGACGGAGTCGCCTGCGGGGCGTGCGGTGTTCTCGCGCATCTTCGGTTCCTTCACGGTGCCGGGATCGGTGGCGGCGCGGTTCGCGTCGATGTCCAGTGTCCACGTCACAGTCACCGGAATCGGGCCGTTCGGCAACCACGGCTGCTGCTCGATGGCATCGGAGACCTTGTACGTACCGCGTTCGATGACTCCCAGTGCCGCATCGATGACCTGATATTGCTGGTAGCTCTTGTGAATGGGCTGCGACTCGATCCAGACCACGAGAAATTCTCCCGGCGCGAAATTGCATCGGCGTTGAATCGCCGCGATCAGCTTGGCGTCGTGCAGATGGCCGTCACCGAAGTTGAACGCCACGATCGAATTGCACGAGAACTCGGCGTCACGCAACGTGTAGGTGTCGATGTCCTCGCCGAGGTGATTCATCATCAGAGAGAACAGTGCGCGACCCTGGCTGTGCATCGAACGCCAGCCGAGCAGCTGGTGCATCACCACGTCGGCGACATCGGCCGGATAGGTCGCCAGCAGTTGAGTGCGAGTGTTCTGGCTCGGCCGCTTGATGAACTCGTCGATCTTGTCCTCGCAACCGGGAGCGAACGCCCACGTCGCCGACGCCCAGTTGCCGGCGTACTGACGCATCGACGGCAGGAACGAGACCAGGTCGGGTCGGAGGTTGCCGACGATCGGGAAGAACACGAGCGCAACGACGATGACGGCCAGCAGCACCGGAGAGGAGAAGTCCCATACGGCGAAACCGTCGGCGTTCGGGAATCCGAGGAAGAGGAACACCGCCGCGAACGCGAAGAACAGATTCCATTCCAGCGGGACGGCGAGCGGGAACGTCGAGGTGATGAACAGGTGGAATGCGACCATCAATGCGGCGGCAGCGAGAGCGACGACGGCATCGGTGGTGAAGAGCAGGACCAGCGGCGTCGCGACCTCGACCAACGTTCCGAGGACGTGACCGATGCCGCCGGCCATCGTGGACGGGCGAAGGTCGTCCGGGAAGTTGCGGTAATGCGCGCGCTTGAGACGGGTCGAGGTGATCCACGGGGTGTTCGAGAGCATCGGCGGGATGACCATCGAGAAATGGTGGCCGAGCTTGGAGATTCCGGCACCGACCCACACCGAGACCATCAGCAGTTTGAGGGCGATGATCATGTCGACGAACGGCAGTAGCCCGAAGAACAGCACGGCTGGGAAATACTGCTCACCGCGGGCGGCGATGAAGATGACCTTGTCTCGCAACCCGATCACGACGAGAAGGGCCGCGAGGATGATCATCAGTGCGGGCCGCACCAGGCCGTTGTTGTCCGCGATCGCAGCGTCGATCGAGCTGCTGTGCACGCCGGGAAGGATCAGTGCCGCAACGATGTTGACCACGATCGCGGCGTAGACGATGACATCGAAGACCGTGCGGCTGTCACCGGAGGTGAAGGGCACCTTTCCCGGCCACGGTGGCAGACGAATCGTGTTGGGGCGCAACCAGAAGAGCGCGCCGCCCATCATCGGCTTGAAGTGACCGGCGAGCGGGCCCCACGATCCGCCCAGGCCGAGTGTTTCGAGGAGCAGCGTCCACAGCAGGATCTTCTGGTACACGATCGGTTCGTTCCACCACGCCGAGAAGTCGAGAGGATTGTGCCCGGAGGTCAACGTGGCTATCGACACGCCGATGGCGAGGTAGAGGACCGCGAGTTTGAGAATGTAGATGGTGTGCACCATCTTCGGGGTTCCGAAGCCGTGGTCGGCCCAGTGGGTCGACATCGCCCGCAGTCGGTCGCGGAACGGTAGATCGAGGAAGGTGGCCGGGTCGACCGGCGGGAAGTTTCCTTCTTTGAATCCCATGTCGTTACTCCTGTGTGGGTGGTGTGGGTACGGGTGATCGCCTCACCGGGATCAGCCCTGGTGAGTGAGATGTTCGGAGCTGGAAAAGTCAGCCGACGGGTGCAGCGGTGGAGCGGAGTTCGGTGCGCAGACGGGGCTTGTCGATCTTGCCGACGGGGTTCTTCGGGAGCGCGTCGACGAGGTGAATCGCAACGGGCAGTTTGACTTTCGCGACGAGATCACGGATGTGGTCCAGAAGTTCGGCGGATCCGACGGTTGCGGCCGGGTAGGTCACCACGTACGCGACGGGGACTTCGCCGTACACCTCGTCCGGTGCGCCCACGACGGCAACTTCGAGCACATCGGAATGGGTGGCGAGGGCATTCTCGATCTCCTTCGGATAGATGTTCTCCCCACCGCGAATGATCATGTCCTTGATGCGATCGACGAGGGTGAGGTAGCCATCGACGTCGAGATGCCCGACGTCGCCGGTGTGCAGCCATCCGTCGACGACGGTCCGTTCGGTCTCCTCCGGGCGACCGAAGTAGCCGCGCATGACATTCGGGCCCGAGATCAGCACCTCACCGACGGTTCCGACGGGCAGGTGGTGGCCGTCCTCGTCGACGATGGCGATGCTCTGGCCCGGCAGTGCCGGACCGACGGTTCCCAACTTGCGGACTCCGGTGGGAGGATTGCACGCCGATGCGCAGGTCCCCTCGGTGAGGCCGTATCCCTCGACGAGGGCGAAACCGAATCTCGACTCGGCGCGGTCGAGAAGTTCCTTGGAGATCGGTGCGGCCCCGCACACGCCGAATCGGACGGACGAGAAGTCCGACTCGAGGTCCGGTGGCTGCGCGGCCAGCAACGCGTAGATCGTGGGGACGGCCGAGAAATAGGTCGGGCGAAGCTCTTTCACGTCCTCGAAGAACCTTGTTGGACTGAACCGTCCGGTGATGCTGACCTGGCCTCCGGCGATCAATGGAGCGAGAACGCTGACGCAGATGGCATTGACGTGGAAGAGTGGCAGAACGAGCAGGCAGTGATCGTCGGCGGTCAGATCGAGATGTGTTGCCATCGCCGACGCCATGTACTGCAGGTTGGCGTGGGTCAGCTCGACGCCTTTCGGACGCCCCGTGGATCCGGAGGTGTAGATCAGCAGCGCAAGGTCGTCGGACTCGGGTTCGACCGAGCCGAGATCATCGAACGATGTTGTGGTGGAGCCGAGTTCGTCGCCCGAGATGTCGTCGACGGTGAGGCAGACGATGCCGTCGACGCGCGGACGGCCGCTGTCGGTGATCGCGATGACCGCACGCGAGTCCGTGATCTGATGATGGGCCTCGGACGGCGTCAAGGTCGGGTTCACCGGAGTTGCGACCGCACCGATACGCCACGCGGCCATGATTGCAATGATCAGTTCGACTCGGTTGGGAAGTATCACGGCAATCACGTCGCCCGTGCGGACCCCGTGTGCAGTCAACTGTGACGCGAAAACATCTACGCGCCCAGCGAATTGGGCGTATGTCAATTCGGAGTGGTCGTCGCGAACGCACGGTCGATCTGCTCTTTCGGCCGAAGAACGCCACGGGAAGTACCCGATGACCGTCATGTGTGGATCCCCTCGCTAGTGCTGTGATCCACGACACTAGTGACGGAAGGTGGGTGTCGATAGAGCTCGCGAGGCCAGAGATCGGCTCATCTGTTGTTCTCGGAGCATAAACACGACCGACGTCGATCGCCGGTCGTGTCTCGCCTGTTCGTCTCAGGCCGGCGAGAGCTTCTTCAACCCCAACGACTGGAATCCGACGACGTAGATCAACGTCCACAGCACCAGCCAGTCGATGAATCCCAGTGCGTTCCCGGAGATCCCGGCGGCGACGGTGGGCTCGTGCAGGATGTGCTCCGCGGCGACGTAGTAGTAGGCCAGGAACGTGCCGATGGCCAAGGCGAAGGTCAGCACCGCGCGCCCCGCCGCAGGGAAGCGATTACCGAAGCCGTTGGCCCAGAAAATCATCCAGAAGGCCCAGCAGACTCCGATCTGTGCGGGGAACTGGTTGATCACGGTGCCCAGCTCGGCGGTGGCGTCGGAGCCGACCAGGAGTTTCGCCAGTGGGACCATGAGGAAGTAGATCGCCGTACCGAGTGCGGCATTGCCGACCGTCGCCGCCAGCGCGGTCCGGCCTCCGCCGCCGGCCAGTTTCCAGGGCCAGTTGTCGAGGGTCTGGCCGGTGAGGATCACCGAGACGACGATGGAGTAGAACCAGCCGAGCGCGGTGTCGACGGACATCAGCGGATCGGTGGCCGAGAGCGAGACCGAGGGCAGCCCGAACACGACATACAGCGCCAGAGTCGGCACGGCGACGAAGGCGATCTCGCACAGCCCGATCAGCGGTTGCTTCATGCGCAGTACGGTCCACGGCCAGTGCTGCCAGTTCAGGACCACCATCACCCAGGTTCCGAAACCGAACAGCACGAACAGCGCGCCGGCGAAATAGCCGAGTCCGCCCTCCCTCGAGCCGGCGAAATCGGGATACAACGCCCCGAGGCCGCTGCCGAGGATCCAGGTGACGGCCACGGCGAACACTGCCGTCGAGGCCAGGATGGTGAGCCCGCGCATCGGTTGCTTCAGTGAGTCGAATCCGGCGAATTCGCAATCGAATCCGATGAACACGATGAACAGAATTGCCCAGAACAGCGCGGCGTTGAAGGGGAGGGGATAGAAGTTCCACGGACTGGTGGTCGGGTCGGCCAGCAGATACCACGTCGCAAGCGACACGGCCGCCACGACGGCGAGGTTGGCGACGCCGAACAAGATCCAGTTGCCCTGTGACCGAGCGATTTTCGGCTTGCTCAGTGGGCGGTCTGCGGTTGCGGTCATGGACTGCTCGTTTCGGTGTGAGCGACAGTGGACGCCGTCACTATGAGCTGAATCACACCGGACCGTCAGGGTTGCGGGAGGTTGCAACGCGGCGGGCGCACTGCAACTCACTGCAACCCTGGCGGTTGTGCTCCGGGTCACATAGACCTGTGTGCATATCCAATCCAGTCAGGAGTGAAAATCGATGCGCGCAGCTGTGTACTACGGACCCAACAAGGTGGAGATCACCGACGTTCCCGAGCCCAGCCCCGGTGAAGGGCAGGTCAAGGTCAAGGTCGGGTTCAACGGAATCTGCGGAACCGACCTGCACGAGTACTACGCAGGCCCCATCTTCATCCCCACCTCTCCGCATCCGCTCACCGGTCAGGAGATGCCACTGGTGCTCGGCCACGAGTTCTCGGGCACGGTCACCGAACTCGGCAAGGGTGTCACCGGTATCGCGGTGGGCGACCGCGTCGCCATCGAGCCGCTCTACCGCTGCGGGCACTGCGGGCCGTGTCGGGCGGGCAACTACAACATCTGCGCGCAGATCGGTTTCCACGGCCTGATGTCCGACGGCGGAATGGCTGAATACACCGTTGTACCCACCGACATGATTCACGCCTTGCCCGACAACGTCTCGCTCGAACTCGGAGCCCTCGTCGAACCGATGTCGGTCGCCTATCACGCTGCGACACTGGGAGATCCGAAGCCCGAGGACACCGCGATGGTGTTCGGAGCCGGGCCCATCGGCATCGGCCTGTGGTTCGCGCTGCGGGGCAAGGGACTCGACAACGTCTATGTCGTCGAACCGTCGCCGACCCGTCGAGCATCGATCGAAGCGCTCGGCGCGAAGACTCTCGATCCGACGGCCCTCGACATCCCCGCGTACATCGCCGACCTCACCGACGGCAAGGGTGCCGACGCCATCTACGACGCGGCCGGCGTGCAACCTGCCGTCGAGTCCGCGCTCGGCTGCATGGGTGCGCGTAAGCCACTCGTCAGCGTCGCGATCTACGAGAAGCCGCTGACCACACCGCTGCAGAAGTTGGTGATGAACGAATCCCGCATCCAGGGCTCGCTCTGCTACACCTCCGCCGACTACGAGGCCGTCATCGATCTGATGAGCCAGGGCCACTACGACACGACGGGCTGGGTCGACAAGATCACGCTCGACGGCGTCATCGACGACGGTTTCGAAGCGCTGCACGCAGGCACCAAGATGAAGGTCCTGGTAGACCCATCCACCGGAGCGGCATCATGAGCGCGGTGTTGGTGACCGGTGCCGGCCAGGGCATCGGCCGGGCCATTGCGTTGCGGTTGGCGAACGACGGTCACGACATCGCCCTGGCGGACCTGAACGAGGGCAAGATTGCCGGCGTGGCCGACGAAGTGCGTCGAACGGGCTCGAAGGCAACGACATTCGTGGCCGACGTCAGCGATCGTGACCAGGTCTTCGCGGCCGTCGAACACACCCACGAGGCGCTGGGCGGCTTCGGTGTCATCGTCAACAATGCCGGCATCGCCCAGGTGGCACCGCTCGACGACGTCCGACCCGAGGACGTCGCGAAGATCTGGGCCGTCAACGTCGACGGCGTGCTGTGGGGAATCCAAGCTGCCGCAGCGAAATTCAAGGCTCTCGGCCAGAAGGGCAAGATCATCAACGCGTCGTCGATCGCCGGTCACGACGGGTTCGCGATGCTCGGGGTCTACAGCGCAACGAAATTCGCCGTTCGTGCCCTGACTCAGGCCGCGGCCAAGGAGTACGCGGCCGAGGGCATTACCGTCAACGCGTACTGCCCCGGCGTCGTCGGCACCGACATGTGGGTGACCATCGACAAGCGCTTCGCCGAACTGACGGGCGCGGCGGAAGGCGAGACGTACGACAAGTTCGTCGGCGGCATCGCCCTCGGTCGCGCGCAGACTCCGGAGGACGTTGCGGCCTTCGTCTCGTATCTCGCCGGACCCGACTCGGACTACATGACGGGCCAGGCACCGTTGATCGACGGTGGTCTGGTCTATCGGTAACCCCCGTTGATGTCGATCTGTGAGCTGGAGCACAATTGACTGTGATGACGCAGTCGACAGGTCCTGAACCTGCGCTGGCGGCCGGCGAAGACCCGCGCCGCTACGCGCAGATTCTCACTGCCGTGTACGACGCGACCATGACCGGCGGCAAGTCGCCCGCGCGCCCCCGAGAGGTCATCGGGGACTCGTGGCGCCGGCTGCAGACCCTCGGCATCGACCCGGAACTGGGCAACCCTGCCGAGACGCAGATGGATGTCTCCGATCTCGAACTGAGCCGTCGGGAGTCGGGATTGTTCGACATCCTCGACGATCTGGCCCGCGGATTGGAATCGGTGGTACAGGACGGCGACAACATCCTCGTCGTCGCCGATCGACACGGCCGAGTGCTGTGGCGCAGCGGATCGACGGCGGTACTGGACCGCGCCGACGACCTCGGATTCGTCGAGGGTGCCAACTGGGCCGAGGATTCGGTGGGCACCAATGCCATCGGAACGGCTCTGGTCTCCCGCCGCGCGGTACAGATCTTCTCCGCCGAACACTATGTGCGCAGCCATCATTCGTGGACGTGTGCCGGTGCGCCGATTCGGGATCCTCGGACCGGCCAGGTACTGGGAGCCATCGACGTCAGCGGACCGGCAAAGACGGTGCATCCCACCACCATCGCACTGGTCGACGCCGTCGCACGGTTGGCCGAATCGCAACTGCGCGAGATTCATCGGAGCACACTCGATCGACTGCGCTCGGTGGCCGCACCGATGCTCGCGCGCCTGCAGTCCCCGGCCCTGGCCGTCGACGCGAACGGGTGGGTCGCGGCCGTCGAATCGGTGGCGCTGCGCAATCGCATCCTGCTTCCCGAGGATCTCGCGACGGGACGCTTCTGGCTGCCGACCCTCGGTGTGTGCGACTTCGAACCCCTCCCCGGTGGCTGGCTCGTCCGACCCGCAGGCCCAGCGGACTCGTCGGTCGCGGACTCGGGCAACACGACGAGAATTCGCATCGACCTGCGCAATTCGCAGAAGCCTCGCATCGAAGTGCGCAGCGAGGTGGGGGAGTGGACACACGAGCCGACGCCCCGGCACGCCGAGATCCTGTACCTGCTCGCCACCCACCGCCAAGGACGGACCGCCGCGCAGATGGCGACCGATCTCTTCGGCGACGACGGCCGCGCGATCACCGTGCGGGCCGAGATGTCGCGGCTGCGCAAGCACCTCGCAGGCATCATCTCCACCCAGCCGTATCGGTTGGACGAATCGGCGACCGTCGAGGTGATCACACCGTCGGACATGAGTCGGTTGCTACCGCATTCGTCGGCCCCTGCGATCCGGGCGGCACGGGGCTGAGCCATAGCGCAGAATCGGGGAATGAAGCGCCTCGCCCGAATCCTCGACGCCTCGGATCCGGGGCAGGTACGGCTGCGCAGCGCGTCGGCGACGACGCTGACGGTGCTGTTGGCGATGGTGACGCTGGTGCTCACCACGCGCGCCATCGGTCAACCCGTGACGGTGGCGATGCTCGGAACCGTCGTGGCGATGCAGGCGTCGGCAGCAGTGAAGGACAAGGACCAGCGCAGTCGGCTGATCACCACCGCGCTGATGGCGCTGCCCGCATCGGCGGCGGTGGCGTTGGCGGCGTTGCTCTCCGAGCTCGGCAAGGTGGCCGACGTCGGATTCATCGTGGTGCTGTTCGCGGCGGTGTGGGTGCGCCGGTTCGGCCCTCGCGGTACGGCGCTGGGGATGGTGTCGTTCATTTCGTACTTCTTCGCGCTGTTCCTGCGAGCGACCCCGGGGCAGCTACCGATGTTGATCGCAGCCATCCTCGGCGGCTTGGTGATCGCCCTGTTCGTGCGAGCCGTCGTCTTCCCGGACCGGCCGGTCGTGGAGGTGCGCCGACTGCTGTTCGCGATGCGGGCGGTATCGGCCTCGGTGCTCGAGGCTGCGTCGGCAGGGGAGAGCCGCGACCTGAACCTGGTGCGCCGCAGGCTCGATCGGCTCGGCAACACCGCGTTGATGATCGACGACTGGCTGGACCGACACGATGCCGGGCAGCTGCTCAGCGTCACCAGTGCCGATCTGTCACTGCGAGTGTTCGACGCCCAGATCGCGACCGAGCAACTCGTCAGCTCACTGTGGGCTCTCGATCCCGCCAAGCCGTGGCCGACGTCCCTGGGACAGGCGACCACCGCGCTCGGGTCCTGTCTGCAGAACACACCGTCCTCGGAACAGCTGCGGGCGGCTCGCCGATTGGCGGCGGCAGCAGCCGAGCGAGCCGACCCGTCCACCCCCGCCGGCATCGCGACGGTTTCTGCGCAGCGAGCCGTGCAGGCGCACATCGCGATTCATCACATCACCACCAATGCGGTTGCCGTCGATGCGGGTCCTCGAGTCGTCACCGAACCTGCCCCGAAGGACGCGCCCAGCGGACTGAACCCCAGCACCAAGGCTGCGATCCAGGTGGCCGTCGCCACCAGTGCGGCGACGGTGCTGGGTGAACTCGTCTCTCCCGACCGCTGGTACTGGGCGGTGCTGACGGCCTTCCTGGTGTTCACGGGGGCGTCGACGCGGGGTGAAATCCTTACGCGGGCAGGTCAACGCGTTCTCGGAACGATCGCGGGTGTGCTCGCCGGGGTGGTGATCGCCGCACTGGTGGGCAGCAACCAGCCCGTGCAACTGGTGTTGATCGTCGTCTGCGTGTTCTTCGCGTTCTACCTGGTGACGGTCGCCTATGCGCTGCTGTCGTTCTTCGTGACCATCCTGCTCGCAATGCTGTACGGGCTGCTGGGCACGTTCAGCATCGAGGTGCTCGAGCTTCGGATCATCGAGACCGCCGTCGGTGGTGCCGTCGGAATGGCGTCGGCCTACTTCATCTTCTCGACGAGCACCCGAAAGACACTGGTGGGCAACGTCGACTCGTACCTCGAGCAGTTGGACGCGTTGATCGAATCGAGCGTCGAGTCGGTTCTCTCACCGGGCGGCGCAACCGACCTGGTGGCGTCGACGCGGACGCTCGACAATGCGCTGAAAGATGTTCTGACATCCGGAAAGCCACTCGTGCTCGGGCCGACCACCCGCAGCAGACGTGGTGCCAAGCGACTGTTGCGGGTGCTGGCCGTCAGCAGTCGATCGGCGCACGCACTGGCCCGTGCCGGAGTGCTCGCCTCCCGCGCCGATACGCAGACGGCTCCGTCGGACGAGACTGCACAGGCGCTGCGCGAGGCTGCGGCTCTGGTGCGCGACACCGTGCGCCAGGTGGAGGCAGTTGTCGCCGGGGAGCACGTCGACCCGCCCGAGAAGATCACCGAGACAACGGTATTGGATGTGCTACTCACCTCCACCAACGCGCCCGGTCCGCTGCGGGGTGCGGTGCGGGCACTGAACACGATGAACCGAACACTGGCCGATGTGTTGACTCGGGCTTGACCTTCGCACCGTGACAAGGTCTTGGCTGACCGTCATGAACTCGATGAATCTCGTAGGTGGGGCACTTCAGCACAGCAATCCGTCGGTCCGGCTTCGGGCCGCGCTCGACATCGGGACTTCGCCGGACCCACGGCATCTCGACGCCCTGTTGCAGCGGTGCTCCGTCGAACCGGATTTTCAGGTGCGGGAGATGTTGACGTGGGCGTTGATCCGACTGCCCGCGTCACTGACGGTTCCGCGTCTGATCGATCAGGTGCGATCCGGCGGGGCACAGGCTCGCAGCCAGGCGTTACACACGTTGTCCAAGATCCAGGACCCGTCGGGGTGGCCGGCGATCACCTCTTCCGTGCTTACTGATCCGAACGACGAAGTGGCCCGCAGTGCATGGCGGGCGGCGGTGGTCCTGGTGCCGCCGGGAAGTGAACCAGCATTGGCAACGATGCTGGCCACTCGACTCGGCCGAGGTGGGCACGACGTTCAGCGAAGCCTCAGCCGTGCGCTCGTTGCGCTCGGATCGGTGATCGAACCGATGCTGCGGGAGGCCGCGTCGAGCAAGGATGTTGCCGTTCGCGCTCACGCGCGAGCGACCGAGGCGCTGCTGCTGGACCCGGATGCCGGGTTCGCAGTCTTCGAGGCCAAACGTGTCGATGCCCTTGGCGTAGTCGACTCGGCGGGGTGAGATGGAGCGATGCTGATCGGTGAGGTGGCGCGGCGGTCGGGTGTCAGTGCCCGCATGCTCCGGCACTACGACCGGCTCGGTCTGGTGCAGCCGACGTCTCGCAGCGGCACCGGCTACCGCGAGTACTCGCCGGAGGATGTGCGACGCCTCTTCCACGTCGAGTCTCTGCGTTCGCTCGGCTTGTCTCTGAACGACGTCGGTCGCGCGCTCGACGAGCCCAGTTTCGCGGCCTCGGGACTCGTCGACGAGCTCGCTGCCCAGGCCGAGGAACGCATCGCTCGGGATACCGAGTTGCTCACGCGGTTGCGGCGAATCGGCGACCCGCGGCCGCAGGACTGGGAGGACGTACTCGGCACCGTGGCGATGCTGAATGACCTCGGGTCGGTCAGTGCTGGGAAGAGGCAGACGGCGGCACTGGCGTCCGCCGGCGATCGACCCATTCCGGCGGACGCTCTGGCCGAGGCGGTGCTGCGTGAGCCGGCACCGAATGTGGCCGGTGCGCTGCGGTGGGCTCTCGCGCACTCGGGTGGTGACGCGATCGGGCCGCTGCGGGAAGGGCTGAACTCACCGGACCCCGAAGTTCGACGCCGCGCCGTGGACACCGTCGTCGAGATCTCTCACCCCGATGCCACCGAGGTGTTGCGCGAGGTGCTCGTCCACGACGATGCGCAGGTCAGGCGAGTCGCTGCATTGGAACTGGCGGCTCGGGGCATCGCCGACGCCATCCCGACGCTGATCGACATGGTGCACGAGGGAACGAACGATGTGGATGCCGCCGATGCCCTTGGCGCGCTGGGATCCGCCGACTCGATCGTGGCGGCATTGATGGATGGCATCGACGACTCCGTGGTGCGACAGAGAGTGACGCAGGCGTTGGCGAGCATCCCTGGTCCGGCAGCAGTGCACGCGTTGGAGCAGTTGACCCAGGATTCGGAGCGATCGATCGCACTGACGGCCCAGTACATCCTCGGCCGGAGGGAACGAACACCTTCGGTACCGTCGGAGTCATGAAGGCATTCGGACTCCTCGCGGCACTGATGATCACGTTGACTGCCTGCTCCACCGCCACCACCCCGGCCGCGCCCACCGAACCCGTCGCCGAGAACCAGGTCACCGTCGCCGATCGGATGTACTCGCCGAAGTCGCTGACGATCTCCGTGGGAGACACCGTCACCTGGGTGTTCGCCGACCGCGGCATGGCCCACAACGTCGTCGCCGACGACAACTCGTTCCGGAGTCAATTGATGGAGACCGGTCAGTTCACGCACACCTTCGACACCGCGGGCACCTTCACCTACCACTGCACCCCGCATCCGGACATGACGGCATCTATCGTCGTCGAGCCCTGAAACTCCTAGGCTCAGGGGCATGACGGCACCCACCCGATCGCGCAACATCGCCGCACCCCTCGGTGTGGCCGCTGCGGCTGTGGGTGGGGCAGTGCTGCTGCACGTTCGTGACCCTCGAACCTCGACCTACCTGCCCTGCCCGTTCCACGCGCTGACCGGACTGTGGTGCCCCGGATGCGGCACGACCCGGGCTCTCGGCGACCTCACTCGCGGAGACCTCGCGGCGGCCGCGTCGAGCAATGTGGTTGCGGTCGTCCTTGCCGTCGGCGCTGTGGCTGTGTGGGCACTGTGGCTCCGGGCTCGCTGGACCGCCCGCCCGCTCGTGCTCCCACGAATCAACCGTCCGACGGTGATCCTTCTGATCGCTCTTCTCACCGTGTTCACCGTGGTGCGCAACACCCCGTGGGGCACCGCGATCGCCCCGACCTGACACCCCTAGGAGTTGGACATGCTGCTGGAAATCTTCTCGATCATCGTGCTGCTGGGCGTACTGATCGCGCTCATCCCCACGGCCCGCCGCGTCTTCAAGAAGGGTGACGACGAATGAGCGACACACTGAAAGATCGCGTCCGCGCGAAACTCCTCGCGCAACTCGCCGACGACGGTGGAACGGCCGCCGAACAAGCCGAGGGTGACGACCCGCGTCTGAACGCACTGCGCGACGACCTCGAGGCACTCGACTCGGCGCAGGACGGGGATCCGGTGATCGACGACATCGCTGCGAGGCACTGGGTGCCCTGACCGTCCCGCCCCTGGGGAGTCAATGTGACGTTTAGTGGCCTTTTCGACGGTCAATGTCACGTTGAGTGGACCTTTCTAGGGTCCACTCTTGGTGCACAGTTGAGGTGCATCTAGTATCTATGTTGTGTCCGAGACGAGATCAGCCGCCGATACGGCGTATGCGACTGTCAAAGAGCTCATCGTCTCGGGAGAACTTCCCGGCGGTGAGCTCGTCAGCGAGGGTGAGATCGCGACCCGGCTCGAGATCAGTCGCACACCCGTACGCGAGGCTTTTCTGCGTCTGCAGGTAGAGGGGTGGATGCGGCTCTATCCCAAGCGCGGCGCACTGGTGGTGCCGATCGCGGTAGGTGAGGCGGAGAGTGTCGTCGATGCGCGTCGCCTCGTCGAGGCAGGAAGTGTTCGCGCATTCGTCGGCGACGTCACTGCCCGGGGATCTGTGGTGAACGCCCTGCGCGAGAACCTGCAGTTGCAGGAGAAGCTGGCGGTCGACGGCACCGCCGCGCAGTTCAGCGCCGCCGACGCCGACTTTCACCGCATCGTCGTTCGAGCAGGCGGCAACCCCTTGCTCGACGCGTTCTACGACGGACTTCGCGAGCGTCAGCGCCGGATGACCGCAGCCTCGTTGACGCGTGATCCGGGCCAGATCTCCCGCATCGTCGACGACCATCGCCGACTCACCGACCTGATCGAGGCCGGCGACGCAGACGGATTCGAGCGGACCGTCGAACAACACATGCTCGGGGTGCACGGCCTACGACCGGACAGAGGGGGAGCACGATGAGTGAAACGCTCACGAACGATCGCGACATCGAGCTGACTGCACGACGCTGGCTGCTGGTGGCGTCGGGCATGTTCGCCGTCGCCTGGGGCGGCAACGAGTTCACGCCGTTGTTGGTGATGTACCGGCTCGATCACGGCTTCTCGGCCGTGGTGGTCGATACGTTCCTGTTCGCCTATGTCCTGGGTATCGTTCCGGCGATGCTGATCTGTGGGCCGCTCTCGGATCGACTCGGCCGACGCCCGATCATGTTGCCCGCCCCCGCAATTGCTGCAGCCGGGTCCATTCTGATTGCACTCGGACCCGACAACGCCTACATGCTCTTCGGTGGCCGTGTGCTCAGCGGCATCGCGCTCGGAATCGGTATGGCCGTGGGCGGTAGCTGGGTCAAGGAACTCTCCAGCCGTGATGCCACTGCCAAACCCGGTGCCGGAGCGCGTCGTGCCGCGATGTCGCTGACGGCGGGCTTCGCCCTCGGTGCCGGAGTTGCCGGCGTGCTTGCGCAGTGGGCACCGTGGCCGACGCACCTCGCCTACAGCGTGCACGTGCTCATCTGCATCGCCGCCGGCGTCGGCATGCTCTCCGTGCCCGAAACACGCACGGCCACAGTCGCATCCAAGAACAAGAAGCTGCTCGACGACCTGAGGATTCCGTCCGCATCGCATCGACGGTTCCTCTTCGTCGTGCTGCCGTTGGCCCCGTGGGTCTTCGGTGCCGCGAGCGTCGCCTATGCGGTGTTGCCGTCGCTGATGGCCGACGCATTGGCCGACGAGCCCGGTGGCGGCTACCCCGTGGCCCTCTCTGCTGCGATGGCGGTGATCGCTCTCGGCTCTGGATTCGCGATCCAAGCCGTCGGGCGACGGATCGACACACCCGCCAATGCGCGAGGCGCTCTGGTGGCGCTGTCTCTGTTGGTGGTCGGTATGGCTGTTGCTGCCTGGGCGGCGTCGGTGCTGACGATTGCTGCGGCGCTGATCGCGGCAGCCGTACTCGGATGTGGGTACGGCATGGCACTGGTGTCGGGTTTGCAAGAGGTGCAACGCATTGCGGGCCCTGATGATCTTGCCGGCCTCACCGCGGTGTTCTACTCGCTGACGTACCTCGGCTTCGCGGTGCCTGCCGTCCTGTCGGCGCTCACCGAGACCTGGCCCGGCGTGGTCACGTACCCCATCATCTTCGGATTCGGCGCAGTGATGGCCGGAATCTGCGGACTGGTGGTGCGATCGAAGACGTCTGCTCACTTGCCGTAGGACGGAGGTTGGATCTGTTCTGCGCTCGGAACTGCTTGCGCCGCTGGCGGATCAACACTGCGGTACCCACGATTCCCGCTGCGACGAGGACTACGCCTGCGGCGACACTGGCGACGCGTTCGGGCCACGGCAGTATCGTCGGCACGCTGAACATGCCCCGAAAGAACGGCTCGATCATCGCCCCGGCGGGGACGACCAGACGTGCGATCAAACCTGATGCGCCGCTGCCTCGCGCTGCGACCCCGACGAGACCCAACGGGCCGCCCATGACAAGGGCGAGAGCGAACCACATTCGGTTCGCCGCCCACACGGTCTCGTCGAACATCCCGAACAGCTGCCCGACACCGTAGTGCACCACCAACGCCAGCAGACTCGCGACGATCCCTGCCGCGAATGCGTGCAGCGGACGGCGGACCAGCCAGCCGGACAGGATAGGCAGGCCGGCCCACACGGCACCCGAATTCGCCAGTTTGCTGAGGGTCGAGCGCACGGCCAGCACTGTGTTTGCCTGAGCAGACAACTGGCTTTCGCTCGTGATATTCGACGCGAGCGACACAAGAGCTACGGTGATCGTGGCTGCAATGACAAGTCCCCACCACCGTTTCGCCATCAGTGGATGGTCTGCAGGCATCGTGCCATTCTCTGAATGGACAGAGCGCTTTGCGAGAGGGAACCGCACTGGGCATGCGAGGGGGATGGGTTCGGCTCTAGGATCAGCGGCATCATGCTGCAGTCCTCGCGCACGGTCCCGCCGCATCGGGTACCTCCGACGGTGGCGCTCGCGGGTGCGACCGTATGGAACCGACGTGAGGCGTACTGGTTTCTGATCGCCGTGATCGTGCCGGCCGCATGCTGGTCTAGATATCCCGCTCTGGTGCCCTATGTGTTCGCGATCGTGCTGCTGGGTGCATCGACATTCCGCGTCGGGACGATCGTGCGGTGGATGTCGATGCTGCGCTGGGGAGTGATTGCCGACGTCGAGACCGTGGACACCGCACTGCGCGGTGACCGCAACCTTCGCCTCGCGCACGCTACCGGATGGACCGTCCAACGGCGTTGGTACACAGGGATTGTCACCGAATCTGCGGTGCGGTACCGGGCCGGGGACGCGCGCGGTCACCTGTTCGTTCGGGGACTGCCGTTCACCACCGGGGTGGTGCTCGCGCACTCGAAGCGGCCGTCGTCCGCCATGGCCATCAGCGACTTCCCCTGCGATCTACAACTGGACGGCAAGGGACGCTGGGCAGCGTCGTTCCCGACAGGGTTCTGGCGCCAAGCACTGGCAACGACGGCGCTGTACGGCTACGCAATTGCTGGGTTGACGGTGTCGCTCGGGTATCGCTGAGCAGGCGTAGTCGGCTGCCTACGTACTTGTTGTCGTTTCGGTAGCCCTGAGGTGAACAGTCAGGTTCGAGCCCGCGAGCCTATTGATGAATCGGCCATTTTTGATACCTTGGCTAAGTAATAGTCGGAGGGTGAATCGAGGAGGATCAATGGACAAGCGCATCGCATCGCGCATTGCTACCGGAGCCTTGGTGGCCGTGGCTGGGTTGTTTTCCTTTGTAGCGACGGACATTCCGGCACATGCGCAGACAGTCGATTCGCCGGCGCTCGGTGTTGCCAAGACGAGCGACAGCGACTTCACTGTGGCGCTGGTCGGCTATGACGTCGAAGTAGCGAACGATGGAACCGCGACCGCAACCAGCATTGAAACCGGAGCGACGGAAGCTCTGCCGACTTCGGCCACCTCTGCCGACGGTAACCGCGTCGGGGTTCAGTACGCGGTATCAGGTTCGTCGCTGCGTGTGCACGCAGTATCTGTGCCCAGTCCGGGTGAATTCACAACCTTGGGTATAGGCAACTGCATCGCCGGAATCGGTGGAGGCGCGGTGTCCGGAGGTACGGCAGCCGGACTCGCCGGTGCGGCTGTCGGTACGGTGACACTTCCGATCGTAGGGACGGTCGGCGGTGGTCTGGTGGGCGCAATCGGCGGAGCCGTGGGCGGTGGCCTCACCGGTGGAGCAACCTTCTGCTGAAGGAGCGAGCGTGAAATACAACTACTCCGGACCCTGGCCGATTTTCGCCGTGCTGGGCGTCATCGTGTTCTGGGTGCTGTTTCAGGTCGTGGCACTCGATGCGAGTGTCGGCCGTGCGATCGCGTCGCCGATCAATCTTTTCGCGTTGATGTCGGCGGGCTTCTTGACCATCGGCTACGCGCAGAAGCGCCGCCGGCGGGTTTGACCGACAAATCGGCTCCCCAGACTTGGATTCAGGCCTCCGATTGCAGGCTGGTATCCGAAACTGGGGAGCCGATTCGCGACGGAGGACTACGGCAACGACGGCAACTGCTTGTCGATCAACCATGCGTCCCACAGAGTTCGGGGGCACCCGAAGCGGGAGGCGAGGTCGGTGAAGTCCGCGGTCGCCACCGTCGAGTAGCGGTATTTGGAGGTCCATTCCTGGATCAGGCCGAAGAAGCGCTCGTCGCCGATGGTGCGTCGTAGTGCGTGCAGCGCCAGTGCACCGCGTTTGTAGACGCGGTCGTCGAAGATGCGTGCAGGCCCGGGATCGGTGAGCTGCATGTCCATGGCCAGTCCGCGCTGAATGGTGTGCGCGCGCTTGGCCTTGTCGTGAGCCGTTGCGCCGCCGGAGTTCTCGGCCCAGATCCATTCGGAATAGCAGGCGAATCCCTCGTGCAGCCAGATGTCGGCCCACTTGCCGAGGGTCAGGGAATTGCCGAACCACTGGTGCGCCAACTCGTGCGCCACCAGACGCTCGTAGTACCGGGAACCGGAACAGTGATTGGCACCGAAGATCGACAGCCCCTGTGCCTCGATCGGAATCTCCAGATCGTCGTCGGTCACCACCACGGTGTACGACGCGAAAGGGTAAGGGCCGTAGAGCCGTACGAATGTGTCCATCATCTGCGGCTGTCGACCGAAGTCGTGATCGAACTGCGCTCGCAGGCGCGGCGGAGTGATGGCCTTCATCGGCACCGGCCCCGGGCTGACGATGCGATGTTCGTACGGACCGATCTGGATGGTCGCGAGGTAGCTGGCCATCGGCTCGGGCTGCTCGTACACCCACGTGGTGCGGCTGGCGCGAGTCTGCTTGCGCACCAACGTTCCGTTGGCCACCGCGTAGTACGGCGAGTCGGTGGTGATGGTGATGCCGTAGCTGGCCTTGGACACCGGATGGTCGTCGCACGGGAACCACGACGCAGCGCCGTTGGGTTGGCTGGCGACGAGCGAGCCTTCGGTGAGCTCCTCCCAGCCGACCTCACCCCACAAACCGTTGATGGGCTTGGGAGTTCCGCCGTACGCGACCGTCACCACCAGTGCCGCGCCCGACGCGATGGGCTTGGCCGGGGTGATCTTCAGCTTGCCGCGCTGGTGGCTGAACTTCACCGAGCGTGAGCCGTTGACCGACACCTTCGACACGTTCATCGCCGGACCGAGATCGAGCGCGAACTTCGACACCGTTGCGGTCGTGACCGCGGTGATCTTCGCCTTACCCACCAGCCGGTTGCTCTCGACCTTGTACTCGAGGTCGAGTTCGTAGCGCGAGACGCGATAGCCGCGGTTACCGTTCTGCGGGAGATACGTATCGATCGGATTGTCACTGGAGTCGACGTCGAACACCGGTGCCACGAGCCTGTCCGGCACGGTAGATCACCCCTCGTTTCGGTCGTCGCGAATACGCGGGAAGGGATCACCCTTGGCCCACGGCGCGATCGGATTGCCCTGCCAACGAGTATGCGCGGGAACCGTATCGCCGCGCATCACCAGGGAGGCAGGCCCCACCGTCGCACCATCACCTATACCCGATGCAGGCAGCGCGACACAGTGTGGTCCCAGTGTTGCGCCTCTGCCGAGATCGACCGTGTCCATGGACATGATCCGATCATGGAACAGGTGCGTCTGCACAACGCACCCTCGGTTGACCGTCGCACCGTCGGCCAACGTCACCAGATCGGCCTCGGGAAGCCAGTACGTCTCACACCAGACGCCACGGCCGATGTCCGCACCGAGCCACCGCAACCACATGTTCAGCACCGCGGTGCCCTCCGCGGCGCGCGCGAACCACGGTGCGGCAACGGTCTCGACGAACGTGTCTGCCACCTCGTTGCGCCACACGAACGAACTCCACAGCGGATGATCGGTCTTGCCGATCCGGCCCACCCACAACCACTTCGCCAACGCTGACACCGCCGCGGCCACGAAACCGGCCACGAGCAGGACGACGCCACTGAGCAGTGCCGCCAACCAGTACCCGACGGCGTCGGCGAGCGCGGTGAGCGAGAACAGCACTCCGAGCCCGATGCCGAAGGTCACGACGACGGGGAGCAGTCGACAGGTCTCGACGAACGCCCGGGCGACCTTCAGCTTCCGCGGCGGATCGAACGTGCGCGACGAGTCCGCACTACCGGCGGCCCGGCGCAGCCGCACCGGCGGACTACCGAGCCACGACGAGCCGGACTTCGCCTTGTCCGGCGTCGCGGACAGAACAGCGACCAAGCCGTTCTTCGGCACGGTTCGTCCCGGCCCGGTCATGCCGGAGTTGCCGAGGAACGCCCGCTTGCCCACCTTGGCGTCGCCCAGATGCATCCAGCCGCCGCCGAGTTCGTAGCTGGCGACCATGGTGTCGTCGGCGAGGAACGCGCCGTCGGCGACGGTGGTGAACTTGGGGATCATCAGCACCGTCGACGCCTCGACGTCCTTGCCGATCTTCGCGCCGAGGAGCCGGAGCCAATGCGGCGTCAGCAGAGATGCGTAGAGCGGAAACAGGAAGGTGCGCGCGGAGTCCATCAGACGTTCGGTGGCCCACACCTGCCAGCCGATGCGGCTGCGCACCGGGTGGTAGCCGCCGACGAGTCCGATGCTGAGCAACCGCACCGCGACGACGGTGATCACCGCGAACACCGCCAACGACACCAACGTCGCGACGGGCAACATCACCAGACCACGCTCGAAGGCGTCGAGCACGGAGTCCGCGGTGTGAATCCACCAGCCCATCAGCACCAGGCTGACGCCGATCGAGAACAGTGCCATGCCGGACAGGAACAGCGACGCGACGCCGTACGCGAACACCCACTTCGTCGCGCGTGGCGGCGTTTCCGCGGGCCACGGATGATCGGCCTTGCCTACCTTCTGAGCCGGCGAACCGGACCACATCTGCCCGGCCTTGACCCGTCCGACGACGGCGGAGCCCGCGGTGACGACCGCGTTCTTGCCGACCTTGGTGCCGGGCAAGAGTGTCGAGCGGGCACCGACGGTGGCGCCGGCACCGATCTCGACGCCGCCGATGTAGACGAGATCTCCGTCGATCCAATGCCCGGACAGATCCACCTCGGGCTCGATGGAACAACCGTCGCCGAGCTCGAGCATGCCGGTGACCGGCGGCATCGTGTGCAGGTCGACGCCCTTGCCGATCTTGGCACCCAGAGCGCGTGCGTAGTAGACCATCCACGGTGCGCCCGAGAGGTTCGACGCACCGCTGGCATCGGTCAATCGCGTTGCCGCCCACAGCCTTATGTGCATGCTCCCGCCGCGTCGATACGCGCCGGGTTTCAGCCCGGCCAACAGGATGCGAGATCCGATCACCGAGATCGCCATGCGGCCGACCGGAGTGATGAACAGGACGAATGCCACGAGCACCCACCACCACGACAGCGTCGGAGCCCAGGGCACGTCGCCGAACCAGGACATGACGTTGAACAGCAGCCCGAGCCAGGTGACCCACTGCAACCCGGTGAGGGTGGTCAACGGAACCGTTGCCGCGATCTGCGCCCATTGCGCGGTGCGTGACGTCGGGGCGACCTCACGAGGAACGGCCTCGACGACAGGCTTCAGATCGTCGAGATACTGCGCCAGCGAACCCAGCCGCGGATGGTCGTAGAGCTGCGCGACGGTGATCTCGGGGAACCGCTCGCGCAACGCAGTCACCAACTGAGCGGCCGAGAGCGAACCGCCGCCGTTGGCGAAGAAATCGGCGTTCTCGTCGGAAACCTGGGCGCCGAGGATGTTGGTCCACAGCTCCGCCACCCACCCCGCCGTCCCGCCGAGCGAGGAGGCCCCCGCCATGCCGGGCAGGGGCCACGGCAGGGCATTGCGGTCGACCTTTCCCGAGGTGCGCGTGGGCATCTCGTCCACCAGCGCGAGCCGGGGGACCAGCGCTGCGGGCAACTGCTCGGCCAGCAATTCGCGAGCGGCTTCGAGGTCGAAATCGGGGTTGGTGCTGGCGAGGTATCCGACGAGCACCGAGTTGCCGGCGGCCGTCTTGCGGATGGCGGCCGCCGCACCGCCGACGCCCGGAAGTGCTTGCAGCGCATTGTCTATCTCGCCGAGCTCGATGCGTCGACCGCCGAGCTTGACCTGATCGTCGGCGCGCCCCTGGAACAGCAGACCTTCGAGCTCGAGCTTGACCAGATCGCCGCTGCGATACGCCCGGTCCCACCCGAGGGACGGCATGGGGGCGTACTTCTCGGCGTCCTTGGCCGGGTCGAGATACCGAGCGAGTCCGACACCGCCGATGACCAACTCACCGATTTCTCCGACCTGCACCGGGGTGCCGGAGCCGTCGACCACAGCCAGGTCCCACCCGTCGAGGGGCAATCCGATGCGGACGGGCCCCTTCCCGTCCATGATCGCCGCGCACGCGACGACCGTCGCCTCGGTGGGGCCGTACGTGTTCCAGACCTCACGGCCTTCGACGGCGAGCCGCTCGGCCAGCTCCGGCGGGCAGGCCTCGCCACCGAAGATGAGCAGCCGCACCGCTTCCAGCGCCACCGCGGGCCACAGCGACGCCAGCGTCGGCACCGTCGAGACGACACTGATGTCGCGGGAGACGAGCCACGGACCCAGATCGAAACCGGACCGAACCAACGACCTGGGCGCGGGAACCAGACACGCACCGTGCCGCCACGCGAGCCACATCTCCTCGCACGACGCGTCGAACGCCACCGACAGTCCGGCCAGCACTCGATCGCCCGGACCGAGCGGGTCCTTCTGCAGAAACATGCGGGCCTCGGCGTCGACGAACGCCGCCGCATTGCGATGACTGACCGCAACGCCCTTGGGAGTGCCGGTCGAACCCGAGGTGAAGATGACCCACGCGTCGTCCTCCGGGGTGGGCAGTCCGGCGTTGCGTTCGGGGAGGTCGTGCTGAGGAACGTCCTGTTTGGGGGCAGTACCTGCGGCGATGCCGCCCGCAGTGACGATGGCCGTCACCTGTGCTTCGCCGAAGACCAACTCGGCGCGCTCCTCGGGATCGTCCGCATCCACCGGCACGTACGCGGCACCGACCGCAAGGATCGACAAGATCGCGACATAGAGGGAGAAGGAACCCGACGGCATGCGGATGCCGACGCGATCGCCGCGCCTGACGCCGGCATCGGCGAGCCACTTCGCGCCCTCGGCGATATCGTCCAACAACTCCGAATAGCTGACCGACACGGCACCGTCGTCGATGGCCGGGGCGTCGGGAAAACGATCGGCGGTGTCACGGAGAACGTCGATGAGCGTCCGGGCGGGAGGGGCGAGAGACGAGCGAAGAAACTCCGCCGGTGCAGGCGCGACATCCGCGCTCGAACCCGGCAGATCGTTCTCTTGATGCACAGACAACCGGGCGCCCTTCTCGTTTCTTCTCGACATGACTCTGTGGTGCTGGCGAGCAGCAGCGCCGTTGGTTATCTCACGTTCTGTTTGCCAGCAGGTGAACGAGCGCGCCTTCCCACCGCGGGAATCCTACTGCTGCCCACGGGCGAGTTCCGGCTTGACAAAACCGCAGCGAGTTTGCGAGTGTCTTCCCCACGGTCACGAGTACCAGCATCAAGCCCCGGCTCGCTGGTCGGCAACCCTCCTCCGCGGTGGGGTGCTCCGGGTGACGACCAGGCTGACGCCGGAAAACCGGCGCGGCAAGCGCGGACTCGTTCACGAACTCCTTCGGTTGCGGGTCCCTCGAACGTGAGGGCTTGATCTGTCATGACATCTGTACTCTCCCGCCCCTGTGCTCCTTTTGCCCCTGTTTCGGGCACGGATCTGCAGGTACCCCTGGTGCAGGGCGGCACCTGCACCTACGCCAATTTCGATTACGCGGCCAGCGCACCGGCTCTGGCGGCGGTGACCGATCGGATCGCGGAACTGCTGCCGTTCTACTCGAGTGTCCATCGCGGTGCCGGCTACGCCTCACGGGTCTCCACGGCTGCATACGAGAAGGCTCGGGTGACCGTCGCCGATTTTGTTGGTGCGCACAAGGATTCGGTGGTGGTGTTCACGCGGAACACCACCGACTCGCTGAACCTGCTGGCCGCATGCGTGCCGGGCGACACCGTGGTACTCGATATCGAGCACCACGCGAACCTGCTTCCGTGGCGTGACCGAAGAGTGGTGGTTGCTGCGTCGACCCTGGCCGAGACCATCGAGCGTCTCGACGCCGAACTCGCCGCGAAACCCGCTGCGCTGCTGGCGATCACGGGCGCATCGAACGTCACCGGTGAAGTTCTGCCGATCGCGGAACTCGCGGCACTGGCGCACCGGCACGGCGCGCGCATTGCGGTGGACGGTGCTCAGCTGGTTCCGCATCGTCGGGTCGACATCGCCGCACTCGGCGTGGACTACCTCGCGTTCTCGGGACACAAGCTCTACGCCCCGTTCGGCGCGGGAGTGCTTGTGGGCGCACGTGATTGGTTGGACCTCGGTGAGCCACACCTGGCCGGCGGTGGCGCGGTACGCAGCGTGGGCCTCGACCACACCGAGTGGGCTCCGGCACCGCAGCGGCACGAGGCGGGCACACCCAACGTGCTCGGCGTTGCCGCCTTGGCTGCGGCCTGCGAGACCATTGCCGGATTCGACGATGCCGAGTTGCAGGCGCACGAGCGGGATCTGTCGTCCCGCTTGCGCGACGGGCTGGCCGCACTGGACGGTGTCGAGCAACTCGAGGTGTGGGCCGATGCACCCGACAGTGTCGGCATCGTCACCTTCACCGTCGCCGGACGCGACCCCGGTGAGGTCGCTGCATACCTCTCCGCCGAACACGGCATCGGTGTGCGCGACGGAAAGTTCTGCGCGCACCCACTGCTGAGCAGGCTGGGGCACGCGGCCGGAGCGGTTCGAGCCAGCATCGGACTCGGCAGCTCGTCCGCCGATGTGGACCGACTCGTCGACGCACTCGCCGCCCTGGTCGAGTCGGGACCGAACTGGCACTACTCGGAGGACGCCGGCTGGTGGAACCCCGTACCCGACCCGCGACCCTTCCCCGAGCTGGCCGACGGAGCCGCCGGGGTTGGATCCCCGTGCACCCCTGCAGACAGTTAGCATGGCGTCATGACCGTGAGTGTCGTGTGGACGGGCAACCGCCACTGGTGCAACAGATACGTGGATCTGTGCCGCACTGCGTCCGGTTCGTGTTCGAGTTCGGCTCCGCTCCGACCGAATACCACCGACTGAAGAATCAGGACCACCACTCATGTCGCACAACTTCACCCGCGTCGCCGTCGAGTTCACTGCAGGTTGGACCGAACTGACCGCCGCTCCCGAGACGGACGTAGTCCGAATCCAGGCCTCGGACCTGCGGGAATCCCAGCAACACCGGGCCCGGGTACGGGCCGAGGCAGTCGACCGCGGTGAATCCGCCGACAGCACGGCAGTGTTTCTCGACCTCGAGATCCACATCGCGGTCGATGCCCGGACGGCCCGTCGGGAATTCGCCGCACTGGATGCACCGACCAGCCCGTCGTCGATCCGTTACGTCGGAACACCGGCGGGATTGGCCAGTCTGATCTCCGACGTCACCGCGGCCGATGTGGCCGACGGTGTGACGTTGACAGTGCTCGGCGATGCGGCTCGGCAGTCGGTTCTGATCAACAACGCGGTACTGCCACTGCTCGAATCCCGCGGCACCCGACTCGACATCGACGTCGTCGACGCGGTCCTCGGCGCACCGATCGCCCCGACGCTCGCATCCTGATCAGACGGTCAGGTGACGTCGATCGCCAGACCTGCCGTGATGCGCACCAACTCGGTGAACGTGGACCGGAAGATCGTGTTGGTGTGACCGGCGGCCGCCCACACCTCGGCGTACCCGGCCAGATCCTGGTCGACGAACGTGTCCAGGTTGGTGGGGTGGCCGACCGGGGCGATCCCCCCGATCGGCTGCCCGGTGGCATGCTTGGCCGTGTCGAGAGGTGCGCGCGTCAACGTGCCGCCGAGACGCTCACCGGTGTGCTCGAGATGAACGTTGTGGGCACCGGAGACCAGTAGCAGCACCGGCTCGTCGCCCAGCAGAAACACCATCGACTTCACGATCGCGCCCACCTCGACGCCCAGTGCCGCAGCAGCATCGGCGGCCGTGTGGGTGCCCTCAGGACTGTTCACCACCACCCCGTGATGACCACGTGAAATCAGAGTGTCGGCCACATGGGCTGCATTCGGATGAAGTAGCCGGGACATGAACCAACCCTATTGCCCCAGCCTTCTTTACGCAGATGTGTCGAGATCACCGAACAGTCTCAATCGCGCCATGCCGCCGTCGGGGAAGATGTCCATCCGAACCTCCGAGACCGGAGTGTCGTGGTCGAGCACGAAACGATGCCGGGTGTCCGGCTGCAGCGTCGTGCGCGGCAACAGTTCGATCCATTCGCCGTCGCCGAGGCGGCCCCGCAGCGATGCCGCACCCGGCGCGTTTCCGAGAAAGCAGGTGGTGTCGAGTTCGGCGAGAGAGATGTGCCCGGTACCGGCGAGCTGCACCTGAACCCAGTCGTTCGCGTCGTTGCGTCGACGCGAGGTCTCCCAGCCCTCACCCATCGACCGCGGGGGACCGGGGAAGAGCAGGTTGTTGGGTGAGCTGTAGAACATGTTGGAGCACGCCGAGACGTACGCGCCGTTCTCGAGGGCAGCCAGGTCGACCGGCCCGGCAGCGAGGAACTTGGGGTCGGGCTTGCCGCGGCCCAGCACCCGCAACCGCGCCACTCCGCCGTCGGGATAGATCGACAGTTTCACGTGCGTCCACCGCGCATCGGAGGCAACGGCGAACCTGTTCTCGCTGTCGCCGTTGACCGGGCTGCGCGCGACGATGGTGGTCCATTCGGTCTGGGCGTGCAGCTCCTCCGGTGACGGAAATCCGTCGACCTCGGCGGCCTCGATCGAGATCTCCGGCGGATAGTTTCCGGTGAACCACGCGGTGTCGACGACGACCGCCGAGACGACCCCGGGCGCTCCGAGACGCACGATCGCCTCGTCGTAGCCGGCCTCGCGTCGGCGTCGCGTCTCCCACCCGTCGTAGATCTGACCCTTGTGTCCGAACGTCGCCGTCGAATAGTCGGCTTTGCCCGGCCTGACGAGATTCTCCTTCTCCGCGAACGTCTCGTCGTTCGCCCACACGACTGCGCCTCCGAGTGTGCGGACGGCGAGATCGGGCAGTGGCAACGGGAAGGTGGAGGTCATGGGATCACACTTTACTGGTCTCGCGTGAGCTCACCGGGTTGTGTGCAGACCGACGCCGCAGGGACGCCGCAACCATCAGCAGCGCGCCGATCGCGACGTAGAGCGTCAGGCCCAGTGCAGGCTGCCCCAGCCCGGTGCCCGAGAAGTACACGATGCTGCGCACGCCCTCGGTGCCGATGCCCGGGGTGATCCATCGACCGATCGACGCGTAGAGCGACGGTAGGACATCGGCCCCGAAAGCGCCTCCTGCGCTCGGGTTTCCGAGGATCACGAAGAGGACGATCGCGGCGGGAACCGCGGCGACGCCGATCAGTGCGCGCAGGCCCATGGTGAACAATCCGGTGGCGAAGACCACCGCGGTACCGAGCATGGTGAGCGGAAACCAGTGGCCGGCAAAGGTTTCCAGGACATGAGTGGTGAGGAAGCCTCCGAGCGCACCCGATGCGGCCGAGTACACCGCGAGAATGCCGACGTGGACGCCGGTTTCGCGGCGCGAGGTCGGTGCGCCGATGAGCAATCCGAAGGCGGCGGCCAGCAGGTATCCGCCGACGACCCAGCCGACCGAGAGGTAGAAGCCGGACAGCCCTCGGTTGTCGTGCACGCCGACCGGAATCTCGTCTCGGACCACGAACTGGCGACCCTGCGCGGCGTCGACCTCGGTGAAGATCGATTCCAGGGCGGTGGCCACGGAACTGCCCGCCGCGCTCGCGGTGATGAGGGTGTCCGTTCCGTCGGCGCCGACGACGTAGGCCCCGAGAATGTCTCGATCGCGGAGCAGCGAACGGACCTCGGCGGTGTCGGCCGCAGTGCGGGCGTCGAGCGGAGTGCCGTCGATGGCGTCGAGGCGGTCGGCGGTCTGTCGGTCCAGTCCTTCGGGGAGGCCGGCCTCGGTGACCACCGCGATGGGGATCGCGTGCGGAGTCGGCTGATGGAACGCCGAGACGTAGCTGAGGATGAAGCCGAGCTGAAGGACCAGCACCGCGGCGGCGAGCAGTGACATCTTGCGCATGGGTGACTCCTGAATCTTGTCGATACCCGAGGTATTCAATACTCTAGGTATCGTGAATGCCGACGAGCAAGAAAAGTGGGGGTCGACACAGGACCGGCGACGACCCCAACGCACCGACGTACGGGACCGGCTGCTCGCCGCGGCAGCCGACGAATTCACCGAACGTGGCTATGCCGCAGCCAAACTCACCGACATCGCAGACCGGGCCGGCTTCACCAAGGGAGCCGTCTACTCCAACTTCGAGTCCAAGCAAGCGCTCTTCGCCGAACTGCTCGCCCGGCGCTCCCTCGACCTCGCCGCCCGCGTGCTGGCCCATATTTCCGATCTGGACCCCGGCGCGGCCGCCGGAGCCGGTGGCGGAGAGATCGCGTCCTGGGTGGTCGCCGAACCCCGCTGGCCGCTGTTGACCGTCGAGTTCGGCATCCTCGCCGGACGCGACCCGGCCGTCGCCGAGCGCTACCGCACCGACCGTCGAGCATTGCGGCTCGAGCTCGAACGCCTCATCGCCGAGCGAGCAGACGACTGGGGCGTCGGCGAGAACTTCGATGCCCGACGCCTCGCGACGTCACTGGCGGCATTGATCTCCGGATTGGCCGTCGAACATTCGGTGGATCCGGAGGAAATCGACGAGGGAGTCATCGCCGACGCGGTGTCGGAATTGTTCGCGGGAGCGATAGCTAGGGCACATCTCGATTGAGGGACACCGCACCGGGTAACCGGGGCAGATGAATGCTCAGAATCCGGATCCCGACGTCACCGCAGGACTCGAAGCGGGAGGCAGCGTCACGCCTGGAGACACCCCGCCCGCCGAAACGGGAATCGGCGGCCCCAACCACGAACCGCCGCAGCGCAGCCGCGTGATGCCGATCGTCATCATCTGCGTGGTGGTGTTGCTGGCGATCCTGATCGCGGGTGGCCTGATCGGTCGCGTCGTCGGTCTGTTCGGCTGACCCCGGTTCGGTTGCCGACGGTCAGTACTGCGGCCAGCCGCCCTCTGGCCCCAGCATCCGATCCAGTCGGATGTGGTTGATCTTCGACATCTCGTCGCGCATGATCTTGCGCTCGGTCTGGTCGTCGTTGTCGAGACGATGGCCCAGATCCACCAGGATGTCGCGCGGCTCGAAGCCCTCGGGCTCGAACAACCGACTCGACACGTACGGGTAGCCGAACCGATCGTCGTACGCCCTGGCGGCAGTTCCCAATGCCCCGCGAGTGTCGGAATCCATGGCCGCGCACACCTTGCTCGGCTCCGGCAGTGTCGCGGCGAGCGAATCCACATCGCCGTCCGAGAGTTCGGTGAGTTCGGCGTCGCCCGCCGTGAACAGGTCTGCTCGAGAGCCATACCTGCGGCCGTCCGCCACCCTGGACGCCCACGCCACCGAGCAACAGCACGCGTACAGCGCATGCACCGCCTTGCGGCGCGGCAGATCGTTGAATGTCTCCAGGCCGAGTCCCTGATGCATCAGCATGAGTCGATGATGGGCTCGATCAGGCGTATGTACCAGAGCTGAGCAGGGACTTAGCGCAGACGTTACGCGCCGTAACATGCGGTGCGGGAATGTGCGACGCTGCCGCTAGGCTCGCAGGCATGACGGAACGAACCTGGAAAGCCTTCTCCGTGGAGATCGCGGACCACATCGCGCAAGTGACACTTCTCGGGCCAGGCAAGGGCAACGCAATGGGCCCCGACTTCTGGAGCGAGAGCACCGAGCTGTTCGCGCAGCTCGACGCCGATCCCGAGGTTCGGGCAGTGGTGCTCGCCGGCTCCGGCAAGAACTTCACCTACGGACTGGATCTGGCCGCGATGGCCGGAACGTTCGGTCCTCTCATGGCAGACCAGGCGCTTGCCGGTCCTCGGACGTCCTTCCACGACACCATCAAGACGATGCAAAAAGCGATCAACGCCGTCGCGGACTGCCGCAAGCCCGTCGTCGCTGCGATCCAAGGCTGGTGCATCGGCGGTGGCGTCGACCTCATCACCGCCGCCGACGTGCGATACGCCAGCGCCGATGCGAAGTTCAGCGTGCGCGAGGTGCGGGTCGCGATCGTCGCCGACATGGGTTCTCTGGCCCGTCTCCCCGCGATCATCGGTGACGGCCACCTGCGTGAGCTCGCATTGACCGGCAAGGACATCGACGCCGCGCGCGCCGAGAAGATCGGTCTGGTCAACGACGTGTTCGAGGACCACGACGCCGCCCTCGCCGCCGCTCGCGAATGCGCCGCCGCCATCGCTGCCAACCCGCCTCTGGTGGTGCAGGGCATCAAGACGGTGCTGGATCATTCTCGCTCCTCGAGCGTCGACGATTCGCTTCGCTACGTCGCGGCCTGGAACGCCGCCTTCCTCGCCTCGCACGACCTCACCGAGGCGATCACCTCGGTGTTCGAGAAGCGACCGGCGCAGTTCACCGGTAACTGACGTGGTCGAGTTCGCCGAGGAACTGGGCACACAGCTGGTTCGGCTGCAACGCCTGCGTGAGCGCAACATCGCTGCGATCTCGTCCTCGGGAGGTGTGGACGGCGCTGCGTACGTATGCTTGTTCAGGCTCCTGCGCGACGGACCGATGCGGTCCAGTGAACTCGCCGCGATGGTGAATTCCGATCCGTCGACGGTGAGCAGGCAGGTGGCTCAGCTGGTCGAACGGGGGCACGTCGAGCGGCTGCCCGACGAACGTGACGGTCGAGCATTCGTGCTCGCGGTGACGGAGTCGGGTCGGGAAGCGGCGGCGGCGATCCAGCATCGACGAACCGACAATCTCGGACGAGTCATCGAGGGGTGGACACGGGAGGACAGAGAATCGCTGGTCGCGTTGCTCGATCGCTTCTTGACCGATTACGAAACGATCAGGCCGGACCTGCCCGAGCGGCGCGCCGGTAACGTCTGATGCGCAAATGAACGATCGCGCTACCTGACACGCTCGTCGACCGGCCGCCGCACAGGTCCGCATGCTCGCCCGAACAGTCAGAACGGACGGAGGGGAACGCGGTGCCATTCGATCGCGATCGACCGCCGCACAGACGGGTGAACGGGCCTCGACCAGGCTCGGTGCGGCTCGAACGATTCGTCGCCCTGGGAATCGCCGCCCTGGTTCCGTCGTTCGGTCTGATCGGGGTCATTGCGATGTTCTCCGCCGACGGACCCGAAGGCAATGCGGCCAAAATCGCCTGCACACTGGTGCTGATCTCGACCGTTCCGGTGGGGGCGTGGTGGTTTCTTCGCTCGGCGGACGTGTCGCACATGCCCGGATGGTTCGTGGTGTACGCCGACGTGGGCGTCGCGGCGATGCTGCTCACCTTCGCAGGCCGAGACCTCGCACTGAATGTGGCGGCACTGTTCGCGGTGATCGGCATCTACATCGTCTACTTCTCCCGGCGCCGAGTACTCGAATTCCACATGCTGTTCGTCAACGCAGTGGTCGTGGCGCTGGCAGCACTGGCATTCGCCGAGGACACACACGACCTGGCTTCGACCGTCGCCAGAACTCTTGCCACGCTGTTGGTGGTCAACTCGGTGCTCGCGTTCCGGGCAGTGATCCAGCGTCAGCTCGATCTCGCCAACACGGACTCGCTGACCGGACTGCTCAACAGACGCGGCCTGGAATTGCGGCTGCAACGCATGATGAACTCGCTGGACGAGGAACGCTCGGTCGCGCTCATGGTGGTCGATCTCGATCAGTTCAAACGAGTCAACGACACCTACGGCCATGCAGCGGGTGATCGGGTTCTGCGCCGTACGGCCCGCAGGCTCAACGCGGTCACGGGCGGACGTCCGTGTGTGGCACGCACCGGCGGTGAGGAGTTCACGATCGCGCTACCGGTCGACGATGCCGCCGCGCACAGGATCGCCCACGAGATTCTCGAGTCCATTCACGACCCAGCCGACGACGTACCGGTGACGGTCAGTGTCGGTGTGGCCCTGCTGGACGGCGGCCGATGGTTCGCCGCCGCCGAGTCCGGTGACGGTGCCGACCTGGTCCACAACGTGCTGCTCGACGCCGACACGGCCATGTACGAGTCCAAGCACGCGGGCGGAAACAGAGCAACGGTGTACGCCGGCGAATGATTCGCAGGCGTACACCGTTCGACGTTCGGGGAAGAACGTGTGCCGTGCGTCAGCGCAAAGCGCTCTTGGGGTCGTTCCACAGCTGATCGGTGAAGTCCTCCAACGCGACGAGCACGATGGTGTCCTCGGTGCGGCGCAGGATCGACTTGCTGGCGCGCACCTGCACGATATCGCCGGTCTTGTCGGTCATCCGCCACAGAGAATCCGCGCGGGTGGCCACCGTCGTGAGGAACATGTCCGCGACGTTGACGCCCTCCGGTGCCCGGTCGGGGAAGATGTCGTGCAGGTGGAAGTCCTCCCGCTCGCTGCGGTCGAGACCGAACAGATCGTCGAAGGCCTCGTTCGCGAACACGATGGCACCGGTGGGATCGACCGCGAGGATCGGCACCGGGATCCGGTCGAGGACGACCGTCACCGGCAGATCGGGAAACTGCGTCGGATCCGAGATCGGTCGCGAATCGAGATTGCGCCGATCACCGTTGGAAGTGCTGTCGGTCATACGTCTCCCCAAACTATGTTTCGTCGGCGCACGGCCGAGACGAGGTGTGGTGCCGAAACGATCAGTGACCCGGATTGTCCGTCAAGCGCTTGAACGACGCAGCGATTTCGGCCTCGGCCTCGGCGCGGCCAACCCAGTCTGCCCCGGTGACGTGCTTGTTGGGTTCGAGATCCTTGTAATGGACGAAGAAATGCTTGATCGCGTCGAGCTCGAACGTCGAGACGTCGCTCAGATCCTGGATGTGATCCCAACGGGTGTCGCCTGCCGGGACGCACAGAACCTTGTCGTCGCCGCCTGCCTCGTCGACCATCTTGAACATCGCCACGGGGCGGGCCTCGACGATGACACCGGGGAAGACCGACTCCGGCAGCAGCACCAGTGCGTCGAGGGGATCGCCGTCCTCGCCGAGCGTGTTCTCGATGAAGCCGTAATCGGCTGGATACGCCATCGCGGTGTAGAGGTAGCGGTCGAGGCGAACACGTCCGGTGACGTGGTCTACCTCGTACTTGTTGCGCTGCCCCTTGGGGATCTCGATGGTGACGTCGAACGGCACGTGCAGTCCTCACTGTCTTCGTCGAGCCGAAACGGCCCGAGTCGTTGCGAATGTGTCGATGGTGGCGGCGCAAGGCTACCGGACCCGAGGATACTGTTGACTGAACGATCGTGGGTACGACCACGGCAGATACGGAGGAACAGTGGCGGGGCTGACACGGCGGTTTCTCGGCCCCACAGCGGGTCGACGGCGCAGGAAGAAGCGCATGATCCTGACGCTGTGTGCCGTGTTCGTGGTGATCCTCGCCGTGACGACCGCAGCGCTGGTGCTGCCGTCGGTGTCCGACGGTGCCGAGACCGCGATCGAGCCGCCACCCGACACGGTGCTGCCCGACCCGGCGATCACCCCGTTCCCGGAATCGGCACCGATGCCGAACGCGGCAGGTCTGGCAGCTGCACTCGCCCAGGTGGTCGACGATCCCGCCCTCGGCACGTTCACCGGAACCGTCGCCGACGCGCAGACCGGCCAGGTGCTCTGGTCCCAGAACCCCGACACTCCGATGACGCCTGCCTCGACCACGAAGGTGCTCACCGCGGCGGCTGCGATGCTCGCGCTCCCGGCGGATCACCGCGTCACCACCCGAGTGGTCCAGGGAAGCGGCGAGGGCAACATCGTGCTGATCGCGGGCGGCGACCCGACACTCACCGCGCTGCCGGTCGGAACCGGCGGGTTCTATCCCGGCGCGGCGCGCATCGACGACCTGGTCGAGCAGATTCGGCGCAGCGGAACGGTGGTGCGCAGCATCGCCGTCGACACCTCGATCTATTCCGGTGACACGATGGCGCAGGGCTGGTTTCCCGCCGACATCGCAGCTGGTTCGATCACGCCGATCGAACCGATCATGCTCGACGGCGGAAGATCGGACCCACTCGTCGACGAATCGCCGCGCAGCACCACCCCGGCACTGGACGCGGGCCGCGCGCTGGCCGCGGGGCTGGGCGTCGACCCGGCCGTGGTGACCACCGGCAAGGCGGCCGACGGGGCCGATCAGATTGCATCCGTCGAATCCGCTCCGCTGCGAAACCGCTTGCAGCAGATGATCTATCGGTCCGACAACGTCCTCGCCGAGGCCGTCGGACGCGAACTCTCGCTGGAGATGAACACGGCCGCAAGCTTTTCCGGTGCAGTGGCAGCGATCGGGCAGACCCTCTATTCCGCAGGCTTCGACATGGCCGGACTCCTGCTCGAGGACGCCAGCGGGCTGTCGGTCGACGGCAAGATTCCGGCCAGGCTGCTCGATCAGGTGTTGACCTCGGCCGCCGGAACCGAGCAGCCGGCGCTGCGTCCGATGCTCGACTACCTTCCCGTCGCCGGTGCCACCGGAACCCTGACGGATCGGTACGCCTCGGGGAATCGGACCGGAGCGGGCTGGGTTCGCGCCAAGACCGGGACCCTTTCTGCTGCAAGCGCTTTGGCGGGATATGTCGTCGACGTCGACGGCCGGATCCTGACCTTCGCTCTGATGTCCAACGACCGGCCACCCGACGTCAGTCGCCCCGCCCTCGATGCCGTCGCATCGACCCTGAGATTGTGTGGTTGCCAGTGAACACGGACGCAGCAGCGAAGACCGACGACAGCGAAGCCACCTCCGGTTTCGCCGGTGCCGTCGACTGGTCCGTGGCAGCCAGGGCCGGAGCCAAGCTGGCCCGCCCGGGTCCGGCCACCTCGCGCTACACCGCCGCTGCAGCCGTGGAAGAGCTTGCGGCCGCATCCATTCGGGCCGAGGGGCCGGTGCGCGAGACCACCGGCCTGGCCGACGGACTCCCCGTGCCCGACGCCCAGGTGGTCGACCGTGCCGGCTGGATCGCTGCGGCCGCGGCGTCGATGAAGCACCTGACCGGAGACGACGACGGTACGCCGCCGTCCGGGCTGCTCGGCGGGAAGCCGGCCGGACTGCAGGCCGGAGCGATGCTGGCCTTCCTGTCCAGCGCCATTCTCGGACAGTACGACCCGTTCACGGGCGAGAACGGAACCCTGCTCCTCGTCGCGCCCAACGTGATTGCCGTCGAGCGTGCACTTCGTGTGTCGCCCAGCGACTTCCGCCTGTGGGTGTGCCTGCACGAGGTGACCCATCGAGTGCAGTTCTCCTCCGCTCCGTGGCTCGGCGGCTACATGCGCGAGAACGTGGGGGTCCTCTCCGACGGCACCGACGAGCCGCTCTCCGATGTCGCCAACCGGCTCACCGGCGCGCTGAAGGCCCGAAAGAATCCGAGCGGGTCGTCCAAGTCCGAGGACGCAGGCATCGTCGGACTGCTGCGCGCCACCCAGCCGCAGCCTCAGCGGGACGCCATCGACCGACTCCTGGTGCTCGGTACACTGCTCGAGGGCCACGCCGACCACGTGATGGACGCCGTCGGACCGGCCGTCGTGCCGACCGTGACGCAGATTCGCGGTGCGTTCGATCAGCGCAGGCAACGCAAGGTGAATCCACTTCAACGCGTCGTCCGGGCACTGCTCGGCATGGACGCGAAGATGGCGCAGTACGTGCGCGGAAAGGCATTCGTCGATCACGTCGTCGCCACGGTGGGGATGGAACGCTTCAACACCGTGTGGACCGGGCCCGACACTCTGCCGTTGCTGTCGGAGATCGAGGACCCCGACGCCTGGATCGCCCGAGTTCTGGGCTAGTGCTCCTGCCTGAGGGAGTGGAGCCTGCGGAACGACCACGAATGCCTGAAGGGCCTGCTCTGCTGGAGATCAGGCACGCGGTTCGGGGTTGGTTGTCGGTGCATCCCGGGCCGGTGGTCGTCGCATTGTCCGGTGGAGCGGATTCGTTGGCCCTGACCGCAGCGACCGTGGCCGAGGCTCCGAACGTGCGGGCGTTGATCGTCGATCACGGTCTGCAGGCCGGCTCTGCCGAGGTGGCCTCGATCGCGGCGGCGCGTGCCCTCGAGTTCGGCGTCGATGACGCACGTGTTCTGACGGTGCAGGTGACCGGTTCGGGAGGGATGGAAGCGGCCGCCCGAAGAGCCAGGTACGACGCGTTGAACCGGGCCCGCGGCGACGCGTCGGTGCTGGTGGCGCACACCCTCGACGACCAGGCCGAGACGGTGCTGCTCGGGTTGGGGCGCGGATCGGGACCGCGGTCGATCGCGGGCATGGCGGCATTCGATGCGCCCTGGGGTCGGCCGCTGCTCGGGGTTCGACGCAGCGTGACCCGAGCTGCCTGCGTCGAGCTGGGGGTCGAGCCGTTCGAGGATCCGCACAACACCGACACCGATTTCACTCGGGTGCGGTTGCGTCACGAGGTGCTGCCCTTGCTCGAGGACGTGCTCGGCGGTGGTGTCGCCGCGGCGCTCGCGCGGACGGCCGAGCAGTTGCGCGAGGACGGCCGGGTGCTCGACGCGATGGCCGAATCGGTCGTGGACACCGATTCACCGGACCTCGCGGTCGCGGCGCTCGACCCGCTCGATCCCGCCGTTCGCCGGCGAGTGCTGCGCCGATGGTTGCTCGGCAGGGGTGTGACGTCCCTGACCGACCGGCAGATCCGGGCCGTCGATGCCCTCGTCGGACGGTGGACCGGCCAGGGCGGGGTTGCGCTGCCAGGCGGAACGCCCGACGCCAGGTTGGTGTGCTCGCGTCGACATGGCAGGCTGAGCGTCGGCCTGGAGAACGAATGAAGGGAAACCCCGTGTACGAGGGCGACATCGAATCGGTTCTCATTTCCGAGGAACAGATCAAAGCACGCACTGCGGAACTCGCAGAAGAGATCGCCCAGCGGTATCCCGAAGGCTCGCCGGAAGGTGACCTGCTCCTGGTCGGCGTCCTCAAGGGCGCGATCATGTTCATGACCGACTTCGCGCGCGCATTGCCCATCCCGGCGCAGCTCGAGTTCATGGCGGTCAGCTCCTACGGTTCGTCCACCTCGTCGTCGGGCGTCGTCCGGATTCTCAAGGACCTCGACCGCGACATCACCGGACGCCACGTGCTGATCGTCGAGGACATCATCGACTCCGGACTGACCCTGAGCTGGCTCAAGCGCAACCTCGCGACGCGCTCGCCTGCCTCGTTGTCGGTGGTGACGTTGTTGCGCAAGCCCGACGCCATCAAGGTCGACGTGGAGGTCGCGAACGTGGGCTTCGACATCCCCAACGAATTCGTCGTCGGCTACGGCCTCGACTACAACGAGCGCTACCGGGATCTGCCGTACATCGGCCTGCTCGATCCCAAGGTCTACAGCTGAGTCCGTTCCTTCGGTCCGCCCCGTTCGCGTGAATGGACCATTGCCGCGCCGAGACGTATGCAATGGTCCATCGATGCGGATAGGGTGCCCAAGAGGTGGGGAACTGCCGGGGGAGTGCAGTCGTTGGAGGGGTAGAAGCGTCGACGCAAACAGGTGCGTGGACGCACAGCGCCAGGTATGAGCGAGTCAGATGTCCGAGTCTCGCGCTAGCCTGGAGTATCCGGCGGGCAGGGAGCAGCCAGCGCGCGGGAGCGGACTGAAAGGACACGGCCGACTCGGCTGAAGCTGTATGAATCGGAAGACAGTAATACGAAATCTTGCCATCGTTTTCGGCATTCTGTTGGTGATCTATGCCTTCAGTTACTTCGGTAACGACACGCGGGACTGGAAGACGGTCGACACCTCGGTGGCGATCGCCCAGCTCGACGACCGCAACGTCGAGTCCGCGCAGATCGACGACCGCGAACAACAGATTCGGCTGACGCTCAAAGAGGCCAACGAGGCCTCGGGCAACGAAACTCAGATCATTGCGAAGTATCCGGACTCGGCGTCCGAGCAGATCTTCGACAAGGTCGACTCGCAGGGTCTGACGAGCTACAACACCACCGTCACCCAGGAGAGCTGGTTCAGCTCGTTCCTGCTGCTGATCCTGCCGATGGTGCTGATCCTCGGCGTGATCATCTTCGTGATGAGCCGCATGCAGGGTGGCGGACGCGGTGGCGTCATGGGCTTCGGTAAGTCCAAGGCCAAGCAGTTGACGAAGGACATGCCCAAGACCACCTTCGCCGATGTCGCAGGCGCAGACGAGGCAGTCGAAGAGCTCTACGAGATCAAGGACTTCCTGCAGAACCCGGCGCGCTACCAGGCGCTCGGTGCCAAGATTCCGCGCGGCGTGCTGCTGTACGGCCCTCCCGGAACCGGCAAGACGCTGCTCGCGCGCGCCGTCGCAGGCGAGGCAGGCGTGCCGTTCTTCACCATCTCCGGCTCGGACTTCGTCGAGATGTTCGTCGGCGTCGGCGCGTCCCGAGTGCGCGACCTGTTCGAGCAGGCCAAGCAGAACAGCCCCTGCATCATCTTCGTCGACGAGATCGACGCCGTCGGTCGCCAGCGCGGCGCAGGCATGGGCGGCGGTCACGACGAGCGCGAACAGACGCTCAACCAATTGCTCGTCGAGATGGACGGCTTCGGTGAGCGCACCGGCGTGATCCTCATCGCCGCGACCAACCGCCCCGACATCCTCGACCCCGCGCTGTTGCGTCCGGGCCGCTTCGATCGGCAGATCCCGGTCGGTGCCCCAGACCTGGCAGGCCGTCGGGCGATCCTCAAGGTGCACTCGGCAGGCAAGCCCGTCGCGCAGGACGCCGACCTCGAAGGTCTCGCCAAGCGAACCGTCGGAATGTCCGGTGCCGACCTGGCCAACGTCATCAACGAGGCCGCACTGCTCACCGCTCGCGAGAACGGCACCGTCATCACCGAGGCGTCCCTCGAGGAGTCGGTGGACCGCGTCGTCGGTGGCCCGCGCCGCAAGAGCCGCATCATCAGTGAGCACGAGCGCAAGATCACCGCGTACCACGAGGGTGGCCACACTCTCGCGGCATGGGCGATGCCCGACATCGAGCCCGTCTACAAGGTCACCATCCTCGCTCGCGGTCGCACCGGCGGCCACGCGATGACCGTGCCCGAGGACGACAAGGGCCTGATGACGCGGTCGGAGATGATCGCTCGCCTCGTGATGGCCATGGGTGGCCGCGCGGCCGAGGAACTCGTTTTCCACGAGCCGACCACCGGTGCGTCCTCGGACATCGACCAGGCCACCAAGATCGCTCGCGCGATGGTCACCGAGTACGGCATGAGCAGCAAGCTCGGCGCGGTTCGGTACGGGCAGGAACAGGGCGACCCGTTCCTGGGCCGTTCGATGGGCCAGCAGTCCGACTTCTCGCACGAGGTCGCCCGTGAGATCGACGAGGAGGTGCGCAAGCTCATCGAGGCTGCGCACACCGAGGCGTGGGCCATCCTCAACGAGTACCGCGACCTGCTCGACACCCTTGCCTCCGAGCTGCTCGAACGCGAGACGCTCACCCGCAAGGACCTCGAGAAGATCTTCCACAGCGTCACCAAGCGGCCGCGCATCACCCTGTTCAACGACTTCGGTGATCGCAAGCCCTCGGACAAGCCGCCGGTCAAGACGCCCCGCGAACTCGCCGCCGAGCGCGGCGAGCCGTGGCCTCCGGTGCCGCCGGCCCCGAAGCAGCTTCCGCCGCAACAGTTTCCGCAGCCCAGCTACGCCGGTTCGCCGCAGCTGAGCAAGGGGGGCTACCCGAACGGAAGCAACGGATACAACGGTGCCCCCACCAACGGCGCGCCCACCAACGGTGCCCCCACCAATGGCGCTCCGTCGAACGGTGGCCAGGTCAACGGATCGCCGGGCACCGGGGACGTCAATGCGCCGAACAACGGTGACGGTCGACGCAGCGCCCCCGCAACCGGCGGTTTCAACGGCGGTGGCTACAACGGCGGACCGAACGGAGGTTACGGCGGCCCGGCCAACGGAGGTGCTCCCAACGGGGGCGGGTACTCCGAGGGCTACCGCAGGCAGGAACCTCGCCCGAGCGGCCCCAGCCAGGGCTCGCGTCCCGATTACGGTGCCCCGGCAGGATGGTCGGCTCCGGGATGGCCTCCGCGTGACCAGTCCTCGGTTCCCCGTTACCAGGGACCGACCACGCCGCCGGCTGCGAATCAACCGAATCGCGAGCAGCCGGAATCGGATCGACCGGATCAGAGCCGGTACGAGCCGCCGCAGGGACAGCCGCCGACGTACCGACAGCACCCCACCTATCAGCAGCCGCAGGCATATCAGCCGCCGACCGCTGCGCCGTCGAACCAACCGCCGTCGAACCAACCGCCGTCGAACCAACCGCCGGAATATCAGTCGCCGCAGAATCAGCCGGATCCGTTCCGGCCGGACGCTCGGGACCAGGGTCGTACCTCTCGGCACGAGCCGCCGTACGGCCAGAACCGGGACGACGCTGCACCGGCCGAGGCGTCGCCTCCCACCTGGGAGGTTCCGACTCCATCGCAGAGCTACCCGCTGCCCGGAGACGATCGTCCCTCGAACAGCGCGCCCGAGGACTCGCGTCGAGACGAGCGAGCCGAGGACGACGGCGACGAAGGTCCGCGCACGCAACGCTGGGAAGGACCGGGCGGCTCGTACCGCTAGGTCGGTCATTAGGCTGACTGGGTCGACCAATTCGGTCGGCCCAGTCCGTCGTTCGAACCGTGCTGTAGGTCGGCGCAGCTGCTCTGTGAAGAACAGGTGCAGTTCGGCCCAGCTGTCACATTCGCGGAGCCCAACCGGAGGTACGTTCTCGTGTCAGTCAACCGGACCGACGAGTCGTCGAACGACTCGGCAGAAGTCCCAGCAGCGCAGCAACGGGCAGTGGAACAGACAGTGGCCTACGCCACCGGTGCGGTCTTCGACCAGCCTCGCGCCGAGGCCGCCGTACGTGAGCTGCTGATCGCCGTCGGCGAGGATCCCGACCGTCCAGGTCTGCTCGACACCCCGGCCCGCGTCGCGCGCTCCTACCGCGAAATCTTCGCCGGGCTCTACACCGACCCGGACACGGCGCTGAACACGACGTTCGACGAGGGACACCAGGAACTGGTCCTCGTCCGCGACATCCCCATGTTCTCCACGTGCGAGCATCACCTGGTCTCGTTCCACGGCGTCGCACACGTCGGCTACATCCCGGGCAAGAGTGGCAAGGTCACCGGCCTGTCGAAGCTCGCGCGCGTGGTGGACATGTACGCCAAGCGTCCGCAGGTGCAGGAGCGTCTGACCAGCCAGATCGCCGACGCGTTGATGCGCAAGCTCGACCCGCGCGGTGCAATCGTCGTGATCGAGGCCGAGCACCTGTGCATGGCCATGCGCGGGATTCGCAAGCCCGGTGCCAGCACCACCACCTCGGCGGTGCGGGGTCTGCTGCAGTCCAGCGCGGCATCGCGTTCGGAAGCTCTGGACCTGATTCTGCGGAAATGACGCGGCCGGTCGATTCCCGATGAGCCCGGCGCGGAGTATCCCCCCGGCACCCGTCGTCATGGGTGTCCTCAACGTCACTGCCGATTCGTTCTCCGACGGCGGTCGATACCTCGATGTCGAGGCCGCCGTCGAACACGGCCTGGCGATGCATCGTCGCGGAGTCGACATCGTCGATGTCGGTGGTGAGTCGACGCGTCCCGGAGCCGACCGGATCGATCCGACCCTCGAAGCGCAGCGCGTCGTGCCGGTCATCGCCGCGCTGGCCGCAGCAGGGGTGGCCACCAGCGTCGACACGATGCGTGCCTCGGTCGCCGAGGCCGCGATCGACGCCGGGGTCTCGATCGTCAACGACGTCTCGGGCGGTCGGGCGGATCCGAACATGGCCGGGGTGGTCGCGGACGGTGGATTGCCGTGGATCCTGATGCATTGGCGAGCCGCCGGATCCGAATACCGGCACGCAGGTCCGGCCGATCGATACGACGACGTGGTCGCCGACGTTCGCAGCGAGCTGCTCGAACAGGTCGATCACGCAGTGGCGGCGGGAGTGGACCCGGCGATGCTCGTGCTCGACCCCGGCCTCGGATTCGCCAAGAACGCCGATCACAACTGGCAACTGCTGCGTGGCCTTCCCGACCTGGTGTCGGCCGGGTTCCCCGTTCTCGTCGGTGCTTCCCGTAAGCGCTTCCTCGGGTCGCTGTTGGCGGACGCCGACGGTTCTCCGCGGCCACCGGACGGACGCGAGGTCGCCACGGCGGTGGTGTCGGCCCTCGCCGTTGCCGGGGGAGCGTGGGGTGTGCGTGTGCACGACGCCCGCGCATCACTCGACGCGGTTGCCGTCGTACGGGCATGGCAGGGTGATCGAGCATGAGCGAGATCAGCAGCCGCGCCAGCGCAGGGACGCGTCGCGGCGACCGCATCGAGCTGCGTGGCCTGACGGTGCGCGGCAATCACGGGGTTTTCGACTTCGAGAAGCGAGACGGGCAGGACTTCGTCGTCGACATCACCGTGTGGATGGACCTGCGTCCCGCGGCCGAGACCGACGACCTGACCCGAACGCTGCACTACGGAGAACTGGCCGAGCACGCTGCCGCCGTCGTCGCGGGCCCGTCCAGGGATCTGATCGAGACGGTCTCGGCCGAGATCGCCGAGGTCGTGTTGGCGTACGACTCGCGTGTCGAGGCGGTGGAAGTGGTGCTGCACAAGCCGTCGGCCCCCATTCCGCTGACGTTCGGGGACGTTGCCGTGGTGGCGTACCGGGAGCGGCCGTGACCCGTGCGGTGCTGTCCATCGGCAGCAACATCGGTGATTCGCTCGCCCACTTACGCTCTGTCACAGCCGAATTGGGTTCGCGGCTGGTTGTCTGCTCGCCGGTGTACCGCTCCGCACCCTGGGGTGGCGTCGAGCAGCAGGACTTCCTCAATGCCGTGGTGGTGGCCGAGGACGACGGTTTCGACGCCTGGGATTGGTTGAGCTTCGGTCAGCGCCTCGAAGAGGCGGCCGATCGCGTCCGAGTGCAGCGGTGGGGGCCGCGGAGCCTCGACGTCGACGTGATCGTGTGCGAAGACGTGATCAGCGACGACCCTCGTTTGATCCTTCCGCACCCGCGCGCACACGAACGAGCGTTCGTCCTGCTGCCCTGGCTGGACGTCGAACCGGACGCCACCCTGCGCGTCGGCGACGACGACGTGCCGGTGTCCGAGTTGCTCACGCGATCGAGTGCGGAGGAGCGGGCCGGAGTCGTACGTCTCGACGGCAGCGGTGATCGCCTGTGGTGACCAATCCCACCAAGGTCTGGGATGTCCTGGGTCTTTTCCTGGTCGCCTCGATAGGCACGTGGCTGCTGGTTCGGGTCTTCTACGGCTCGTTGCCACCGATTCCGGTGTACGCCGGCGCGTCGTTGTATCTGGTCGCGGTGGTGCAGGTGGTCACTGCGGTGATCGTTCGCAATCGCATCGCCGAGCATCGGGTGGGCGGCGGTCTGCACGATCTGCATCCGTTGACGGTGTTCAGGGCGCTGGTGCTGGCGAAGGCATCGATGCTGGTGGGAACCGCTGTCGTCGGGGTGTGCGTCGGATTTCTGGTGTACGTGATGCCGCGTGCGGCGACGGTGCGGGCAGCGTCGTCGGATCGGGTCGGAGCCGTCGTTGCGCTCGTGGCCGGACTGGCCGTCGTCGCTGCGGCGGTGTGGCTCGAGCAGTGCTGCCGGACCCCGAAAGACAATGACGACGAGCGTTCTCGGTAACGCCCGAAACATTTGATTGTTACCTCGGTTGTGTAAGTGATCGGTCGAGGATGACTATTTGCGAACGATTTGCCGGTTACCCTTGTGAACATGACAGATCAGACTCGCGCAAAGAAGGGGCGCCGTAAGAGGCGTAGTGCGAGCCAGCTGTTCCTCGCGGCGCTCGTCGTGTTCGGCATCATCGCCAGTGTGTTGTTGCTCTTCACCGAGAGCGTGCAGTGGATGAGGGTCGGTGTTCTCTCGGCGCTGTGGGCTGCGGTGATCGGTGCATTCGCGATGACCAAGTACCGGCGTGAGGCGGCCGCCGATCAGACCAAGGCCAAGGACCTGCAGACGGTCTACGAGCTGCAGTTGGCTCGGGAGATCTCCGCCCGACGTGAGTACGAGATGAGCGTCGAAGCTCGGGTTCGCGGCGAATCGCAGCTCGAGATCGACGAGGTCGCAGCGCTACGCAACGAACTCGCCGCCCTCCGCCAGAACCTGCAGGTGCTCTTCGACGGCAATCTGCCCACCGAACGCGTCGCACTGCGGGCCGAGGCGATGAGGATGCAAGAACTCGGCGGACGCGGATACGACAGCTACCAACCTGCGCCGTCCGGCCTGTACGTCCCCGGTCGCGGGAACGGCAACGGTTCGATGGCACCGGGAACCGGCCTCAACGGCGTCGGAACTCCGTACGACGAGCCGGTCACGGCGGAGACGTCGGTGGTGTACCCCGAGGATCCGGACGAGATGCCGCAGGCCACGGCTTCGGTAGCGCCGCCGGTGGCTGCCGAGTCGGCTCAGGATCCGTACGACGAGGATTCGTTCGAGCAGACGAGTTACGACACGGACGCCTCCGACGCAGCCGAGGAACCGTTCGAGCGGCCTGCAGCGCAGGCACGTCCCTACGGCGCTCCGAGACCGGCGGGACGCGTCACGCCGCCCAGCTCGCCTTTCACCGCATACGACTTCGAGCAGACACGTCGACCTGCTGCAGAACCGGAACCTGCGGCGGAGTTCGAGCCGCAGGCCACCACCGAGACCTACGAGACCGGGCATGCGGAGGCCGATTCGGTCGGTTCGTATCCCACGGAGTCGTTTTCGGCCGAGTCGTTCTCGGCGGAGTCTGCATCGGAGCCGGCCGAGCAGTACGCAACCGAGCCCGAACACGGATCGGACGCGGTCCCGAACGGCGACGCCCTCTCGGAGTCTCGCGCCTCGTTGCGTGACTCGGCCGACGCGTTCTTCGCGGCCGATCACGACTACGAGACATCGGCCGAGGACACGTCCGTCTCGCCCCGGCGAGGTCGCAGGCGCGCGGAGTCGAGTGACGAGGATGCCACGGGAGCGCACTCCAACGGCCGATCCGTCGCAGAGATCATGGCCGGTCTGCAGGGTGGTGACTCGTCCGACGTGACCACAACGGATCCGGGGACGCGTCGCCGCCGCCGTCGCGCAGACTGAGAACCAGATCACACTGCTCTTCCATGGCCCGCGAGGGCTCACTGTCGCTATTGTTCCCTGCAGGACGTCTGGTACCCGCCACGCGGGACTGGAACGAACGAGAGGAAATTTTCGGTGACCTTTTCTGGCACCGGTGGTCTGTCTCCGGCTCGCTTGACGGTTGGTGTCGTCTCGGCGGGACGGGTCGGTACCGCATTCGGTGAGGCGCTCGAACGCGTCGGGCATGTTGTCGTCGGTGCCGCCGCGGTGTCCGATGCGTCTCTCGCGCGGGTGCGTGAGCGGCTTCCCGAGTCCCAAGTTCTGCCCGTGGACGAGGTTGCTCGTCGCGCGGAACTGCTCGTTCTGGCCGTACCGGACAGCGAGTTGGCGTCGATCGTCGCGGGCCTGGCGTCCACAGGGGCGGTTGCACCGGGAAAGTTGGTGGTGCACACCTCCGGAGCGAACGGGATCTCGGTGCTCGAGCCTCTGGCTGCTCTCGGTGCCGTGCCCTTGGCCATCCACCCGGCCATGACGTTCACCGGCGGAGCCGAGGACACCGACCGGATGACGGCCGCGTGCTTCGGCATCACTGCAGGCGACGAGATCGGCTACGCAGTGGCGCAGGCTCTCGTTCTCGAGATCGGCGGCGAGCCGGTGCACGTCCCCGAGAACAACCGGGCGCTCTACCACGCCGCGCTCGCGCACGGCAGCAATCACCTCGTCACGCTGGTGGTCGACGCCGTCGAAGCGCTCCGAGTTGCGTTGGCCGGACCGGGTTTTCCCGGTTCGGATTCCGAACGCGGTGTGCCCGAGCGTGTTCTGGCCCCGCTGCTCGAAGCTGCGCTGGACAATGCGCTGCGCAACGGCCAGTCGGCCCTCACCGGGCCGGTGGCCCGCGGCGACACCGCTGCAGTCGGCAAGCATCTCGACGTGCTCGAGTCCGTGGATTCGCGGATCGCAGCCGGATACCGCGCGCTGTCGTTGCGATCGGCACAGCGCATCGGTGCCAAGGCAGACCTGATCGAACTTCTGGAAGGGAATCGATGACCCTCGCGGGCAGCTACACCAAGGGGCAGTTGACGGTTCACCACGATCCTGCGGTGATCACGTCGGTGTCGAAAGCACTGCGGGGCGTCGGGAAGCAGGTCGCTCTCGTACCGACCATGGGTGCCCTGCACGCCGGGCACCTGCAGCTGGTGCGGCAGGCCAAGCTCACCGGGGCAGTGGTGATCGTGTCGATTTTCGTCAACCCCCTGCAGTTCGGTGTGGGCGAGGACCTCGATGCCTACCCGCGGACTCTCGACGCCGATGTGGCACTGCTGCGTGAGGAGGGCGTCGAGCTGGTCTTCGCGCCGTCGGCGTCGGACATGTATCCGTCGGGTCCGCGCACCACCGTCAATCCCGGTCCGCTCGGCGCAGAACTCGAAGGTGCAAGCAGGACTACACATTTCGCAGGAATGCTCACCGTCGTGGCCAAACTGCTGCAGATCGCTGCACCGCATCGCGCCTACTTCGGCGAGAAGGACTACCAGCAACTGACGTTGATCCGGCAGATGGTGCGCGATCTGAACTTCGACGTCGCCGTCATCGGGGTTCCGACGGTTCGCGAGCAGGACGGACTCGCCTTGTCCTCGCGTAACCGGTATCTCGATGCCGAGCAGCGCGACGCCGCCATGGCGTTGTCGGCCGCACTGGTCGCCGGAGCGCACGCCGCGGCAGGCGGCAGCGAGGCCATCATCGCCACTGCGCGTGCCGTGCTGGACGAGGCACCGCTGGTGCAGGTCGACTACCTGGAGGTACGCGACCCGCATCTCGGACCCGCTCCCGAACGTGGCGACGGCAGACTGCTCGTGGCAGCCAAGGTGGGCACCACGAGATTGATCGACAACGTCGGTGTCGCCGTCGGCACCGGTTTCTTGGAGTACCCGGACGATCCGAAAAGTGGAGAGTGACACGATGTTTCGTACCATGATGAAGTCCAAGATCCATCGCGCCACCGTGACGCATGCAGACCTGCACTACGTGGGCTCGGTGACTGTCGATCAGGATCTGATGGAGGCGGCCGATCTGCTCGAAGGCGAGCAGGTCACCATCGTCGACATCGACAACGGCGCTCGGCTCGAAACGTACGTGATCACCGGTGAGCGCGGCAGCGGTGTCATCGGAATCAACGGAGCTGCAGCGCATCTGGTGAACCCGGGCGACCTGGTCATCCTGATCGCCTACGGGGTGATGAACGAGCAGGAGGTTGCCGACTACGCGCCGCGAGTGGTGTTCGTCGACGAGAAGAACCGTCCGGTCGAGTTGGGCAGCGACCCGGCTCATGCGCCTGCGGGCTCGGGTCTGATCACGCCGCGCGATCTGCGAGCCGATTCCGTGCTGGTCTGATTCGATGCTCCTCGCGATCGATGTGCGCAACACCAGCACCGTGGTCGGTCTGTTCACCGGCACCGGTGATCACTCGAAACTGCTGCGCGATTGGCGAATTCGGACGGACCCGCATGTGACGGCCGACGAGCTGGCTCTGATGTTGCGTGGTCTGCTGGGTGAGGACGCCGAACGGATCACCGGAGTCACTGCGCTGTCGACCGTGCCGTCCGTGCTGCGGGAGATGCGGACGATGCTCGCGCGCTACTGGGATCACGTGGTGCACGTGATGGTCGAACCCGGTGTGCGCACCGGAGTGCCGTTGCTGGTCGACAATCCCAAAGAGGTCGGAGCCGACCGTATCGTCAATACCCTTGCCGCACACGACCTGTACGGCTCGGCGTGCATCGTGGTCGACTTCGGAACCACCACCTGCGTCGACGTCGTCTCGGCCAAGGGCGAATTCCTCGGCGGCGCCATCGCCCCAGGACTAGAGATGTCGGCGTCGGCCATGTCGACCCGCACTGCCACGCTGCGCGAGGTGGAGATGATCCGGCCTCGTTCGGTGTTGGGCAAGAACACTGTCGAATGCATCCAGTCGGGCACCATCTTCGGTTTCGCCGGTCTGGTGGACGGCCTGGTCGGGCGAATTCGACGGGAGGTTCCCGAGGTTACCGGAACGGATGTCGCCATCATCGGGACCGGCGACATCGCCGCGCTGATCCTGCCGGAATCGACGACCATCGAGCACCACGAACCGGATCTGACGCTCGAGGGTCTCCGTCTGGTCTACGAACGCAACATGGCAAAACGGCGGCCGCGCTGAATGTTTCGGTCCAGCGCTGGCGGATCCGGCGTTCGTGTGTCAGAATCGTCGGCGTGATGACGTGCATGGCCACCCAGGAGTGTTGTCGAGGCTGAACCCTGCCTCGTTCGTAACACACCCCTGGAGTAGAGCTTCATGCTTTCCACACCTGTATTTTCTGCACCCTCCCGTACCCGGTTGTCGTCGCGTTCGGTCTCGACGCTGCCGACTCGGTTGCGTCCACCGGACCTGCTGCGCATCACCGACCAGGGCGCATCCGACGTCCTCGAGGGCCGCTTCGATCACCTGCTTCCCGACGGTGGCCGCTGGCCGACGGACGAGCGTTGGGCCGTCCGTCTGCATTCCGACGACGACCTCGACGTCTGGTTGATCAGCTGGGTTCCCGATCGGTCCACCGAACTTCACGATCACGCGGGGTCGCTCGGTGCGCTGACCGTGCTCAGTGGCTCGCTCCTCGAATATCGTTGGGCTGGAACAGGACTGAGGCAGCGTCACCTCGACGCCGGTGATCAGGCGTCGTTCCCGCTCGGGTGGGTGCACGACGTGATGCACGATCCGGCGTCGGACACGACGGGTCCCACTCTCAGCGTGCACGCCTACTCGCCGCCGCTGACGGCGATGTCCTACTACGAAGTGACCGAACGGTCCACGCTGCGTCGTACCCGTAGCGAGCTCACCGACGAACCCGAGAAGGCCACACTGTGACCATCCAGACCATGACCATTGTCGACATGCTCGAATCCGCGCGCGAGACCATCGATCGCATGACCGTCTTCGAACTGCGAGACGCCGTCGAGCGAGGTGCCGTCGTCATCGACATCCGCCCCCAGGCGCAGCGAGCAGTGGAGGGAACGCTGCCCGGCGCACTCGCCATCGAACGCAACGTCCTCGAATGGCGTCTGGACCCCACGAGCGATGCGCGCCTGGCGATCGCCGTCGACCACGACGTGGAGTGGATCGTCATCTGCTCCGAGGGCTACACCTCCTCGCTAGCCGCCGCGTCGCTGCAACAGCTCGGTTTGCACAAGTCCACCGACCTGGTCGGCGGCTACCAGGCGCTGAAGTCGGCTGGACTGCTCGGGGTACTCACGCAGGCCAAGCACTGCGTCCGTGAGGCCGAGGCCGTCGCTGCGCACTGATCGTCCTCACTCGCTCGGACTGTAAAGTGTGTGCGCGTGACTGACACAGCTTCTCCCCAGCAGGCCGACGACACCCCGGAGCAACTACGGATTCGTCGTGCCAAGCGCGCCGCGCTGCTCGAGCGCGGGGTCGAGGCATATCCGGTGTCCGTCCCGCGGACCCATTCGCTGCTCGAGATCCGCACCGAGTTCCCCGAACTCGAACCCGATACGACCACCGGCCTGATCGTCGGAGTGGTCGGCCGCATCATCTTCGTCCGCAACACCGGCAAGCTGTGCTTCGCCACCTTGCAAGAGGGTGACGGCACCCAGCTGCAGGCGATGATCAGCCTGGCGGGTGTCGGCGAGGACGCTCTCGCGGAATGGAAGTCCGACGTCGATCTCGGCGACTTCGTGTTCGTGCACGGCGAGGTCATCAGCTCCCGACGCGGCGAGCTGTCCGTCATGGCCGACGCCTGGCAGATCGCGTCGAAGTCGTTGCGGCCGCTGCCCGTCGCGCACAAGGAACTGAACGAAGAGACGCGAATCCGGCAGCGCTACCTGGATCTGATCACCAACCCGACCTCGCGTGAGACCGCCCGCAAGCGCATCGCCGTCGTCCGGGAACTGCGTAACGCACTCGAGCGTCGAGGATTTCTCGAGGTCGAGACGCCGATGCTGCAGACGCTGCACGGCGGCGCGGCGGCTCGCCCGTTCGTCACCCACTCGAACGCGATGGACACCGATCTGTACCTCCGCATCGCGCCGGAGCTGTTCCTCAAGCGTTGCGTCGTCGGCGGCATCGAGAAGGTCTTCGAGATCAACCGCAACTTCCGCAACGAGGGTGCCGACTCCTCGCACTCGCCGGAATTCGCGATGCTCGAGACGTACGAGGCGTACGGCACGTACGACGATTCGGCGAAGATGACGCGTGAGCTGGTCCAGGAAGTGGCAATGGCCGCTCTCGGATCCACGGTCGTGACGCTGCCCGACGGCACCACCTACGACCTCGGCGGCGAGTGGACGACCCTCGAGATGTACCCGTCGCTGTCGGAATCGCTCGGGTTCGACGTCACGCCCGACACCACCGTCGACGAGCTCCTGGCGATCGCCGACAAGGTGGGCGTCGAGGTTCCGCGCAAGGACGGCGTCCCGATCTACGGTCACGGCAAGCTCGTCGAAGAGCTGTGGGAACACCAGGTGGGCGACGCGTTGACGGAACCCACGTTCGTCCGGGACTTCCCGGTCGAGACGTCTCCGTTGACGCGTCAGCACCGAAGCAAGCCGGGCGTCACCGAGAAGTGGGATCTGTACGTCCGTGGGTTCGAGCTGGCCACCGGTTACTCCGAGCTGGTCGACCCGATCATTCAGCGCGAGCGATTCGAGGACCAGGCGCGCCAAGCCGCTGCCGGCGACGACGAGGCGATGGTGCTCGACGAGGACTTCCTCGCCGCGATGGAACAGGGCATGCCGCCGACCACCGGAACCGGCATGGGCATCGACCGTTTGTTGATGGCGCTGACCGGGTTGGGCATCCGCGAAACGATCCTGTTTCCCATCGTCAAGCCGTCCCAGGCCTGATCGGACGGTGAACGGCTGTTCGCCAGCAGCGGACAGTGAACGGGAAACGTTTTGCATAGTGCCTGCGTTATGAACAGTAAGCAGGCGAGGCAGTCCGTATGTGCGGGCGGTTGCGCAGCATTTCAGGGGTGGAGGGTCGGCGTTCGTAACGTCGGCCAACTACAGTGAGAACCAGTCTTACCTTCAAATGCACAAGCGACCTCAGCGTATGGACACTGCGGCGCTAGAAGAACTGGTGGGCGAGCTACCACCCACCAAGAAGTGAGGGAGAGCGATGTTCGAGAGGTTCACCGATCGCGCGCGGCGTGTTGTCGTCCTGGCTCAAGAAGAAGCCCGGATGCTCAACCACAACTACATCGGCACGGAGCACATTCTGCTCGGCCTCATCCACGAGGGCGAAGGCGTCGCAGCCAAGTCTCTCGAGTCGCTGGGCATCTCCCTCGAAGGAGTACGCAGCCAGGTCGAGGAGATCATCGGCCAGGGCCAGCAGGCTCCGTCCGGTCACATCCCGTTCACCCCGCGCGCCAAGAAAGTACTCGAGCTCAGCCTGCGTGAAGCACTGCAGCTCGGCCACAACTACATCGGCACCGAGCACATTCTGCTGGGACTGATCCGCGAAGGCGAAGGCGTCGCAGCTCAGGTTCTGGTCAAGCTCGGAGCCGATCTCAATCGCGTGCGCCAGCAGGTCATCCAGCTGCTGTCGGGCTACCAGGGCAAGGAACCGTCCGAGAGCGGCAGCAGCCGCGGTGAAGCGGGCACTCCGTCGACGTCACTGGTTCTCGACCAGTTCGGACGCAACCTCACCCAGGCCGCACTCGAAGGCAAGCTCGACCCGGTCATCGGTCGCGCGAAGGAAATCGAGCGCGTCATGCAGGTGCTCTCGCGTCGCACCAAGAACAACCCGGTTCTGATCGGCGAGCCCGGTGTCGGTAAGACCGCAGTCGTCGAAGGCCTGGCTCAGGCCATCGTCAACGGCGAGGTCCCCGAGACCCTCAAGGACAAGCAGCTCTACACCCTCGACCTCGGCTCGCTCGTGGCCGGCAGCCGTTACCGCGGTGACTTCGAGGAGCGCCTGAAGAAGGTGCTCAAGGAGATCAACACCCGCGGCGACATCATCCTGTTCATCGACGAGCTGCACACGCTCGTCGGCGCAGGTGCCGCCGAAGGTGCCATCGACGCAGCATCGATCCTCAAGCCGAAGCTGGCTCGCGGCGAACTGCAGACCATCGGTGCCACCACCCTCGACGAGTACCGCAAGTACATCGAGAAGGACGCGGCCCTCGAGCGTCGTTTCCAGCCCGTCCAGGTCGGCGAGCCGACCGTCGAGCACACCATCGAGATCCTCAAGGGTCTGCGCGATCGCTACGAGGCACACCACCGCGTCTCGATCACCGACGGTGCCCTCGTCGCGGCTGCCACCCTGGCCGACCGGTACATCAACGATCGGTTCCTGCCCGACAAGGCAATCGACCTCATCGACGAGGCGGGCGCGCGGATGCGCATCCGCCGGATGACCGCGCCGCCGGACCTGCGCGAGTTCGACGACAAGATCGCCGACGCGCGCCGGGAGAAGGAATCGGCCATCGACGCACAGGACTTCGAGAAGGCTGCGAACCTGCGCGACAAGGAGAAGACCCTCGTCGGTCAGCGTGCCGAGCGTGAGAAGCAGTGGCGCTCCGGCGATCTCGACGTCATCGCCGAGGTGGACGACGAGCAGATCGCCGAGGTTCTGGGCAACTGGACCGGCATCCCCGTCTTCAAGCTCACCGAGGAAGAGACCACTCGTCTGCTCCGTATGGAGGACGAGCTGCACAAGCGGATCATCGGTCAGGTCGAGGCAGTCAAGGCCGTCTCGAAGGCGATCCGTCGTACCCGTGCAGGGCTGAAGGACCCGAAGCGTCCGTCGGGCTCGTTCATCTTCGCCGGCCCGTCCGGTGTCGGTAAGACCGAGCTGTCGAAGGCTCTCGCGAACTTCCTCTTCGGCGAGGACGACGCACTGATCCAGATCGACATGGGCGAGTTCCACGACCGCTTCACCGCGTCGCGCCTGTTCGGTGCTCCTCCCGGATACGTCGGCTACGAAGAGGGCGGCCAGCTCACCGAGAAGGTCCGCCGCAAGCCGTTCTCCGTGGTGCTGTTCGACGAGATCGAGAAGGCCCACCAGGAGATCTACAACACGCTCCTGCAGGTGCTCGAAGACGGCCGTCTCACCGACGGCCAGGGACGCACGGTCGACTTCAAGAACACCGTGCTGATCTTCACCTCGAACCTCGGTACCTCGGACATCTCGAAGGCAGTCGGCCTCGGCTTCTCCTCGGGTGAAGGCACCGGCTCGAACTACGAGCGGATGAAGCTCAAGGTCAACGACGAGCTGAAGAAGCACTTCCGCCCCGAGTTCTTGAACCGTATCGACGACATCGTCGTGTTTCACCAGCTCACCAAGGACGAGATCATCCAGATGGTCGATCTCATGCTCAACCGAGTCGAAGGTGCGCTCAAGAACAAGGACATGGCGATCGAGGTCACCGAGAAGGCGAAGTCGTTGCTCGCCAAGCGCGGATTCGACCCCGTCCTGGGTGCGCGGCCACTGCGTCGCACCATCCAGCGCGAGATCGAGGACCAGTTGTCGGAGAAGATCCTCTTCGGCGAGATCGAAGCCGGCCAGATCATCCTGGTCGACGTCGAGAACTGGGACGGCGAAGGCGCAGGCGAGGACGCGAAGTTCACCTTCCGCGGCGAGAAGAAGGCCATCATCGTCCCCGACGAGGTCCCGGTCGATCTGGCCAAGGCCACCGGAGACAGCGACAGCGAGTAAGTTTCACAGCTCCACACAACGGGCGATCCTCTTCGGAGGGTCGCCCGTTGTCGTATCTCCGCCCGCCCCTCCCGTTCGCGTCAATGGACCCTTGCACCGCCCAGACGTATGCAAGGGTCCATTCACGCGGGTAGCAGTCGGGCGTGAATGGACCGTTGCAACGGTCAGACGTGTGTAGTGGTCCATTGACGCAGGGCCCGAGCACCGAGGGCAACGGCGATGAGGGCAAGTTCAGCGAGCAGAATCCAGAACAGCAGCGCCATGTCAGGAGCCCAGCGGGCCAGGGTCGAGATCGGCGCACCGGCGAGCGCGGGTAGCGAGAAGTACAGCAGTCCGCCCGCGCTGAGGGCAGCGAGGGCGCGCGCGGGTGCCCATCGACCCGGGGCAGTTCCGAATCCCAGCAGGGTTCTTGCCGCACAGATCGCCAGCAACACCACAAGTGCGCTCGACGCGATCAGCGCGATCTCGTACATGCCGAGGCCGGTGGTGCGAGGTTCGTCGATGCCGAGTCGGGCGAGCACGAGGGAGCGGGCCGCGGAGGCGAGCTTGTCGGCTTCGAGTTCGCCGTATCTGTTGGTCGCGAAGACCACGGCCAGGTGTCGTTCCGGAACGAGTGCAACGTGAGTGAAGTAGCCCGGGACCGCCCCGGAATGCCAGCGCATCTCGGTACCGTCGGGCAGCGTTTCGACGTACCAGCCGTAGCCGTACGCCGCGCCCGAACCCGTCGGCACCGTATCGGGACTGTTCGACGCCGGAGCGGTCAGTTGCCTGGATGCATAGCGTGAGAGTTCTTCGATGGAGCCGCTCAGATAGCCGTAACCCATTCCTGCGGAGTCGATTCCGGTATCGATGCTGCGGGGAAAGGTGAAGAACGGCACGTGGCCGGGCGCGACGTTGCCTGCGGTGTGCACTCCGGTCTCGCGGGCCACGACGTCGGCGAAGGGCTCGGCGGTGACCTTCTCGACGATCGCCTGCAGCACTAGATAATTCAGGCTCGAGTAGCGAAAGGTGCCGCGGTCGGTGACGGCGAAGTCCAGGGTGGGGACGACGTCGAGCGCTCGCGCCGTGCGCCCCCACACATCCAGTTCGGTGACGTCGTGGGGGAGACCGCTGGTGTGGTGGATCAGGTTCTCGATCGTGACATTGTCGGGAACGATCGAATCACTCTCCGGCAGAATCGAATTGACGGTCCGGTTCAGAGTGAGATTTTCATGTTCGACGAGTGAGTACACCGTCGCCGCCGTCACCGATTTCGATACCGAACCCCATACGAACGGCGTACTCTCGTCGACCGCCGCACCGTCTCCGTCCAGCCCGTACTCGACGTTCTCCAACACCTCGTGCTCGGACACGACACGGAACGCGACCCCCGGCAGTCCCAGTTCTTCGGCGACAACCCCGATGTCCGACGCCATGCCGGGGTCCGGTGAGGTGGGGGAACCTGCGGTCAGCACTGCTACGACGGTGAGCAGAGCGTGGGCGATGCGCATGGATGGAGTGAACCAACCTCATCGGGGGCGACGCCTCGGTGAACACCCTGATTTCACACCTGAGATCAGCTGCGCCTATCGGGTCGTTCCTGCAGGCTCCACTCCTGCCTATCGGGTCGTTCCTGCAGGCTCCACTCCTGCCTATCGGGTCGTTCCTGCAGGCTCCACTCCTGCCTACCGGGTCGTTCCTGCAGGCTCCACTCCTGCGTCAACCAGCCCCGCGATCCAGGGCAGGACATCTTGATATGCCGCCAGAGCCCCGGGTAGGTGGTTCGCGCCCTCGACCGGGATGGCCGGGAGGTCGTATTCGCGGTAGGTGATGTCTGCGCCCAGATCGCGCCAGCGCTCGAGCAGGGTGCGGCTCTGCTCGATGGGTACGGTGTCGTCCTCGACTGCGTGCGACAGGTACACCGGCATGGCGGGGGAGATGTGCCCCACGGTGTTCGTCTCGGTGATGCCGGACAGAACCGGGTTGCTCAATTGCTCGGTGAGTGGTCGGCCGTCGCGGGTCAGTTCGGCCGTTCGCACTGTCGCGGTGGCCGCGGAGTCGGTGGTGCACCAGTTCTGAGCGGCGTCGAGCGCGGCGACGCCGTCGGAGTCGAAGAGGTCGCGGATACTCGCTGCTCGTTCCGGGTAGGCGTTGATCATCCCGTCGACGGCGAAGAGCACGGCGCTGCCGAGACCGGTGTTGTCGAGTGTGTCGATGTTGAGCGTCGGATCTGCCGGTGGCGCACCGACATACGCTCCTCGAATGTTCAGCTCCGGGGCGTAGGTGGCGGCGAGTTCGGCGGCGGATGCGGACGCGAACCCGCCTTCGGAGTAGCCGAACAGCACCACCGGCGTGGTGGGTTCGACGTCTGCGGTTCTGGCGGCGTCGAGCAGGGCTCGGCCCGAGGCGATCCGGTTCAGGTACGTGTGCCCGCCGGGGGTGCCCAGACCCTGGTAATCGGTTGCGACGACGCGATACCCGGCCAGCAGCAGCGGCAGGATGGCCGGGGACGAGCCGACCGTGCCGAGAACGGCCGATCCGGCGCATCGGTCCGCCATGCCGGAAGTGCCGGGCGCGTAGGCGATCACCGGCCGGGGGCCGGGTCCGGTCCACGGAGCCGTGGGGGTCATGGTGTAGCCGGACACGACCATGGGTCGATCGTGCGTGTCGGTGGACCGGTAGAGAATGCGTTCGATGTCGAATCCGAGTCCGAACCCCTTGGGCGAGTTGACGGGCAGACTTCGGACCACCTCGCCGAGCGGCGCAGTGCCGAGCGTCGCCACCGGCTCGTCGTAGAAATCCGTCAGGGGACCGGCCCCGGCGATCGGCGTCGAACATCCCACGATCGACAGGATCGCGATTGCCGCGATCGTTGCTGCGCGCGCGACGCTTCTCGTTTGTTGCACCCTTCGTGTCGACATCGTCGCACTCGGTAGCCCGCTCACGCTGCTGACGTTAGCCTGAGAATTGGGCCTGCACGGGGTCGACTACGAAAGGATTCGGTTCGATGCCAACTCGTACTTCACGCACAGCTTGGAATGGAACTCTGGAACAAGGTTCCGGCCAGGTAGAGCTGTCCAGTTCAGGCGCAGCGACTTTCGATGTGTCGTTTCCCAAGCGCGCCGCCGAGAAAGCCGACGGCACCACCAGTCCCGAGGAATTGATCGCCGCGGCTCATTCGAGTTGCTACGCGATGCAGCTGTCGGCGTTGATCGCCGAGGCAGGCGGTACCCCGCAGAGCCTCGAAGTCACTGCCGATGTTTCGCTCGGTCCCGACGAGCCCGGCTTCAAGCTCACCGGCATCAAACTCACGGTGCGAGGCGAGGTCGAGGGTCTCGACGCAGACGGCTTCGCGAAAGCTGCCCAGGCAGCAAAAGAGACATGTCCCGTCAGCAAGGCACTCACCGGAGTCGACATCACGTTGGACGCGGCCCTCGAAGGTTGAACGGACAAATCACCCGATGTGAGACTGGCGAACAATCGCCAGGTTTGAAATAGTTCGTTACTTGACCCATCTGCAGGGTGATTCGGTAACGAATCGAGGTCAAACGTCGGGTTCGATCGGCTGATGCGTACGTTCGGGGTATGCACCGACCGGCCTAGGAAGGATCAGCCCCACTATGTTGTGGACGCGCTTCCTGGGTCTCGGTGCACTCGCCGTCGTGGCGTACGCAATCGCCCCGCCCGGAGTACCCCAAGGTGCGATATACGCAATCGTGCTTCTGGCCACAGTTGCTGCGTTCGGGTATCGCTACTTTCGGGAACCCGGGCCGGACAAGCGGACATGGAAGTACATGGCCGTCGGCGTCGGCTCCTGGGGCATCGGCGACGCGCTGATCGCGACGGTGCAGGCCGGCGGTGGACAAGTGTCGACGTTCTCCTCGTCCGACATCTTCTATCTGCTCGGCTATCTGGTGATCGCCGTGGGTTTCGCCCGAGCCGCGGACGAGAACGGGCTCGTGTTCGGGGTCGAAGAGCTACTCGAGTGCCTGGTGGTTGCCGTCGGTTTCGGCCTCGCCACATGGGTGTTCGTGATCTCCGACGGTGCGGCGTGGTCGTTCTCGTCGGCCATCGAACTGTGGCCTGCGACGGTCTATCTCACCATCGATGCATTTCTGCTGACGCTCGTCGGCAGTCTGTACCTGCTGACCCGGTCGACCACGGTGCCGTTCCTGGCGGCCGCGGCCGGCGTCGTGTTCCTCGTCTCGGCCGACTTCGCGTCCTATGCCGCGGTCAACGCCTCCGAGCTCTACCGTTCGACTCTCCTGAACACGCTGTGGCTGGCAGCCTATGTGTGTTTCGGAGTGATAGCGCTGCACGTTCCCGAGCAGGCCGTGTCGCGGATCGACCGGTCCAGCCCTTTCAGATTCGGGCGCGCGAGATTCCTCGGACTCACGCTCGCGGTCGCCGTGACACCCCTCGCGATGGCCGTTCAGCTGGCCCGCGGAATACCCGTCCAACAGTGGGGTTGGGTGATCGTGGTGTCCTCGGCACTGGTCATCGCCCTCGTCGGGTGCCGCATGGCGTGCTTCCTGAACACGCTGCGGCTGCAGACCGCGGTACTAGAGGACGTGGCTCGGACGGACGCTGTCACCGGACTGGCCAGCCGCCGACTGCTCCGAGAGCGGCTGGACACGATGCTCGCCACCCGCGGTGATTCGGACGTCTTCACGCTCGTGGTGGATATCGATCGCTTCGCCCAGATCAACGAGACCTTCGGGTACAGCGTCGGAGACAGTGTGCTGCGCGAGATCGGTCATCGCCTCGTCGCATCGGTACGATCCGACGACCTCGTCGGTCGGCTCGGTGGGGACCAGTTCGTCGTGGCCATGCGCAGGCGGCCGGCTCGGATCGACGTATCGGACACCGCCGAGCGGCTCCAGTTCGCGGTCAGCAGAACGATGTTCGTGCACGACATCAACGTGGCGCTCGACGCGGCCGTCGGAATCGCGTCGACCGAGGTTCCGACGGCGAGTCAGGTGGACGGTGAGGCGATGCTTCAGCGTGCCCACGTGGCGTTGACGGCCGCGAAGGCCGGCCACACCCGCGTCGGTCGTTACGAACCCGACATGGATCGCGACCGCCACGATCAGATGCGGTTGCTGGGGGAACTCGACACGGCGATTCGTGACCACCAGCTTCGAGTGTTCTTCCAGCCGTGCCTGGACCTGGAATCCGGCAGCGTCGATCGCGTCGAGGCGTTGCTGCGGTGGCAGCATCCACGTGAAGGTCTGATCGGACCGTCGATGTTCCTGCCCGACGCAGAGCGCACCGGCATGTTGCCCGCCATCACCGCGCTCGTGCTGGACGAGGCGTTGGCACAGTGCAGTGCGCTGCGCCGCCGCGGCGTCAATCTGTCTGTCTCGGTGAATCTTTCGGTCCGAAATCTGCTCGACGAGACGCTCACCGAACAGGTCGTGGCCGCGCTGGCGAAATATTCGGTTCCCGCGCATGCCTTGGAATTCGAGGTGACCGAGACGACTGCGATGACAGATCCGGTGCGTTCGGTGAACGCGTTGACGTCGCTGCGTGGCCTCGGCGTCACCATCGCGATCGACGACTACGGCACCGGCTACAGCTCGTTGGCCTACCTGCAGACACTGCCGGTACAGACGCTCAAGATCGACCGCTCGTTCGTGTCGAAGATGAACACCGACGAAACCGACGCGTCGATCGTGCGCTCGACCATCGACCTCGCTCGAAGCCTCGGGGTGCGGGTGATGGCAGAGGGGGTCGAGGACGCGGGCACGTTGGATGCGCTCCGAGAGTTGGGCTGCGACGGTGCCCAGGGTTACTTCCTCGGGAAGCCGATGTCCGCTGAGTTCCTCGTCGACGCTGTGGCGAAACTGGACTCGGAGATGCCGACGAAACTCGAATGGGAGCTCGCCCGCGAACGCATCTGAGCGGACGCGTGCGCTCTCACGACGTGGCAGGCACGTCCAGTACGACCTCGAATTCGAGCAGTGATGCTCCGGACGAGACCGGCTTGGCGGCGCTGGGTCCGGCGTGAGCCTCCCGCGACGGTCCTGCCGACCACGCCTGGAACGACTCCTCGTCTTCCCACTGGGTGACGACGAAGTAGCGCGATTCGCCCTTCACCGGCCGCAGCAGTTGGAATCCGAGGAAGCCCGGGGAGCCGTCGACCGACCCGGCGCGCGCGGCGAAGCGCTTCTCGAGTTCGGGGCCTGCGCCCTCGGGTACGTCGATCGCATTGATCTTCACAATGGCCATGCCCGCGAGATTACTCCGCCGTTATGCTCGGCGGTGATGCTCTACGACGAGGGTGGATCCGGCCGTTCGATTCTGCTGCTGCACGGGCTGATGGGCAGCGCCGCCACCTGGCGGCGGCAGGTTCCGTGGCTGCGAGAATTCGGTCACGTGCACACCTACGATGCGCCGGGGCACCGTCGCCCCCCTCCTGCCGAGCTCACGACCGAGTTCTTCGTGGCCGACCTGCTCGAGCATCTCGACCGGTTGGGTCCCAGTGTGCTGATCGGTCATTCGATGGGCGCACTGCACGGTTGGTGTGCGGCCGCCGAGCGACCCGACATGGTCACCGCCATGGTGGTCGAGGACATAGCCCCGGACTTCAGGGGCCGGACCGCAGATGACTGGGCCGCGATGATCCGGGCGTGGCCGCAACCCTTTCCCGACGCCGATGCGGTGCGGGCGTTCTTCGGAGATGTTGCGGGACAATACTTTCTGGATTCCTTCGTGCGAAGCGACGACGGCTGGCGGCTGCACGGTGAGGTGGACTTCTTCGAAGCGATCTCGCAGGAGTGGGGCACCCGGCACTTCTGGGACGAGTGGGATGCCGTCGACGCTCCGGTGTTGCTGATCGAGGGTGAACACACGATCACCCCGGCCGGTCAGATGCAGCGGATGCACGCGCGCAAGCCCGGATCGGTGTACGTGCGGGTCGAGAAGGCAGCGCATCTGATTCACGACGAGGCACCCGAGCGGTATCGCACGGCGGTCGAGGAGTTCCTGCGCGCACTAGGATGATCCGAATGCCGCTCGCGAAGCTCAACGGAATCGACCTCAACTACGACGTCACCGGCGACGGTCCGCTCGTGGTGTTGGTGATGGGCACCGGTAGCCCCGGACGAGTCTGGCGAACCCATCAGGTTCCGGTGCTGGTGAAGCAGGGGTACCGGGTCGTCACCTTCGACAATCGAGGTATCGCACCGTCTTCCGAGTGCGCGAGCGGGATGACGCTGGACGACCTGGTTGCCGACACCGCTGCCCTCATCGAACACCTCGGCGGCGGTGCAGCACGCGTCATCGGCACCTCGATGGGTGCCCGCGTCACCCAGGAATTGGCTTTGGCCAGGCCGGATCTGGTCTCGCATGCAGTGATGATGGCCACCTTCGGCAAGACCACCACCTTTCGTGCGCAGATGTCGAAGGGGGAGAAGGACCTTCACGACTCCGGGATCGAACTACCCGCGTCGTACCGGGCTGCGATGACTGCGATGCAGAACTTCTCGCCGAAGACGCTGGCCGACGATACTGCGATCGGTGACTGGCTGGCGATCCTCGAATACTCCGGCGGCAAGAAGACGGCGGGTATGCGGGCGCAGATCGGGCTCGAAATGCGCATCGGGACAGACCGATTGGCTGCGTACCGCGCAATCAGGGCGAAATCTCTGGTGATCGGATTTGCCGATGACCGCATGATCCCGGTGCAGCAGTGCCGCGACGTCGCCGACGCGATACCGGGTGCGCAGTACGTCGAGATCGCCGACACCGGCCATTTCGGCTACCTCGAACGCCCCGACGCGGTCAACGCCGCACTCGTGGAATTTCTCTCTCGGTAGTGTCATTCTGCGCGGCGGCGGGCTATGAGGTGAGTGCGCCGAGTCGCTCCCGTGTCTGCTCGAGTTCGGCTTGTCGTCGCTCGAGGCGGGCCGAGATCGCGTCCACCTCGGCGCGAAGTCGAGGACACATGTCCAGGGTGACGCCGTGGTCGCCCGTTCGTGCGCAGTCGAGGTACCGACCGATGGTGGCCGTCGTGAGCCCCGCGGCGATCATCGACCTGATCTGCAGCACGCGCGGTACGTCCGCCTCGGCATATGCCCGGTAGCCGTTGGCGTCGCGGTGCGGAACGAGTACCCCGTGACTGTCGTAGTGGCGTAGGGCGCGCGCCGACACCCCGGTTCGCGCAGCGAGCTCGCTGATCAACATCTGTTGCCTCCCGGACTTGACCTTCTCGCCGGCGTCAACCCTTATCGTCCGGCACTATGGCACTCACAACCAGCAGACGGGCCGTGATCTTCCACGGCTACCGGGCGACGCCCGAGGATCATTGGTTCGGTTGGCTCGCCGAACAATTGGACAGCACTGGAATCTCGACGCACATCCCTCCGCTACCGGATCCTGCGGCGCCGGATCGCGATCGCTGGCAGGCAGAGGTAGCAGCGGTACTCGGAACGCCAGGGCCCGACACGATCGTGGTTGCGCACAGCTTGGGTTGTCTTGCCGTCCTACGGCACCTCGCCACCCTCGTGGAGCCGTGGCGGATGGGGGCGCTCGTACTGGTGTCGGGGTTCGTCGACCCGCTACCTGCGCTACCCGTTCTCGACGGCTTCGTTGCCGACGGCGTGATGCTGTCCGGGATGCAGGACCACATCGGGTCGATCTCGATCCTGCGCTCGGACGACGACCCGATCGTTCCCCCCGCTCACACCGATCGTCTGGCTCGTCTGCTCGACGCGCCGGTGCAGATCGTCCCCGGCGCGGGCCACTTCCTCGCCGCCGACGGAGTCACCTCCCTGCCTGCCGTCCTGGACGCCGTCACCTGACGTGGCTGCGCTGTCAGCCGTCCGAACCCTCACCTGCGAGTGCGAACAGTCCCGACTCCGTCTGTTCGATCAATCCGTCGGTCAGCAGTGAATCGAGAGCTCGGTCGCGTTGTGTCGGGTCGGTGGGCCAGACGATGTCGAGTTCGGCGCGCTCGACCGGGCCGGTGCTCTCACGCAGTACGGACATGAGTTTGCCTCGAACCTGACGATCCGTGCCCGCGAACTTCTGGACCTTCTTCGCAGGGCCGGTGTGCGCGGGTCTGCCTGCCTCGATCCAGGCGCACGCCGGGAGTGGGCACAGCAGGCATGCCGGATTCTTGGCCGTACAGATCAGTGCGCCCAGTTCCATCAACGCCGCGGAGTAGCGGGCGGCACGCGGGACGCTCTGCGGGAGCAACTGTTCGACGTCGGCGAGATCCCTTGTCGTGGATGGATTTCCAGGCTCGGCGTTACCGTGCAACGCACGCGCGACGACGCGTCGAACATTGGTGTCGACCACCGGAACTCGCTGACCGTAAGCGAAACACGCCACCGCGCGCGCGGTGTATGCACCGATACCCGGCAGGCCCAACAGCGTCTCGACGTCGGCGGGCACCTCGTCGCCGTACTCGTCGGCGAGAACGCGGGAGCACTCGTGCAACCGCAGTGCTCGACGCGGATAGCCCAACTTGCCCCACGCGCGAAGCACCTCGGCCTGCGAGGACGAGGCCATCGCAGACGGCACCGGCCAACGCTGCACCCACTGCTCCCAGATGGGCGCGACCCGCACCACCGGCGTCTGCTGCAGCATGATCTCGCTCATCAGGATCTGCCACGCGCTGACGCCGGGCTTCCGCCACGGCAGATCGCGTCCGTCGGTGTCGAACCACCCGACCAGAGCGTCGGCATCGATCGGCAAGTGGTCGCCCTTCTCGTCAGGTCTGTGATCGGTCTCAACAGTAGCCAACCCGACTCGCCGGTAGCTCGATCCACGTGGACCCAACTCGCCGTGCGCCCGCCGCGCGTGCACAATGAAACCCATGCCTGCTTCGAATCCGATCGCTGCCTGGAAGTCCCTCAAGGAAGGCAACCAACGGTTTGTCTCCGGGGAGGTCCTGCACCCGTCGCAGGGCATCGAGGATCGTGCCCGCCTCGAAAGTGCTCAGCACCCCAGCGCCATCCTGTTCGGTTGCGCCGACTCTCGTGTTGCTGCCGAGATCATCTTCGACCAGGGCCTGGGTGACATGTTCGTCGTGCGCACCGCCGGTCACGTGGTCGATTCCGCTGTCCTGGGCTCCATCGAGTACGGCGTCGCCGTGCTCGCGGCCCCGCTGATCGTGGTGCTCGGCCACGATCACTGCGGTGCAGTCAAGGCGACGGTCGACGCCCTCGAGAGTGGTGACGTACCCGGTGGCTACATCCGCGACGTCGTCGAACGCGTCACCCCGTCGGTGCTCTCGGCCCGTCGCGACGGCTACCAGGCCGTCGACGAGTTCGAGGCCCGCCACGTCGAGGAAACCGGCAATCTGCTGATGCAGCGTTCGCGGATCGTCGCCGAGAAGGTCGAAGCCGGGGAACTCGCGATCGTCGGCCTCACCTACCAGCTGTCGAAGGGGCATGCGCAGCTGCGTGAGGTCATCGGCGACATCGGCGAAATGCCTGCCTGAGTCGACTCGGATCCCATCTCGGTGAGTTCGCCGGCGCGACACGCCGTGTGGGCTCAGGGATAGCGTGGCTTCGGCCGCATACGGTTGATTCGTGTTGGAACCGACCGGGCCTTTGCCTCCCGAAATCTATTGGCGACGCCGTGCGCTCGCCATCGGTGCGGCCGTTGTCGTCCTCGGATTGATCGTGTGGTTCATCGCCTCGCTCAGTGGCGGTTCCGACGACACCGAGGCCGCTCCCGCAGGTGTCGTTGCGGCTCCGGCGACGTCCTCGTCCCTGCCCTCACCCAGCTCTTCTGCCACCGACAGTGATTCGGGCGGTTCCGGTGGTTCGGGCGGCGGCTCGGGTGGTTCCGGCGGCTCGGGTGGCGGAACGGACTCCGCTGCCGGTGGTGGCGCAGCTGCCACGACCAGCGGTGCGCCGGCTCCCGTGATCTCCAATCAGTGCCCGGATCAATCGCTCGCGATCAAGGTGACGCCGGAGCAGGCCACCTACCGTCTGGGCGAAGAGCCCGTGTTCACCGTGGTCATCACCAACATCGGCTCCACCGAATGCCAGCGTGACGTCGGTGCCGGGTTGCAGCAGGCACTCGTCTACACCCTCGACAATCAGCGCATCTGGTCCAACATCGACTGCTTCCCCAACGCCGCATCGGATCTGCGTACCTTCAAGCCCGGCGAACAGGCCGGCTTCACCGTCAAGTGGTCCGGCACCAATTCGGTTCCCGGATGCGGCGAAGAGCGCATCCCGGTCGGTGTCGGTGCCTACCAGGCGATCGCCCAGCTCGGTGAACTCAAGAGCGCGCCGGAGCCGTTCAACATCACCGGCTGAGTACGGTCGAATGTCATGACCACTTCGACGGCTCTCGCTCGCTCCGCCTACAAGACGCTCGAACCCTTTCACGTCACCGCGTACTTCAACCCCGAACTGGGTGCGGCATACGAGGACACCGGCCTCGACGGTCACGCCTGGTACGTCGGAGCTCGGGCGGCCCCGATGGGACCGTGCGCGCCGAGTGTCGTCGCCGCTGCGTTCTACAACTTCAATCCGGTACTGATCGAGCGTGCGTGGCCTGCTGCCGTGGCCGTCGGCCTGGAGACGGTGTCCGATCGTCGATGGGCCCTGCTCGACTCCGTTCTCGGAACGGCTCTCGGCTCCTTGGCGGCCGACCCTGCTTTGGCCACGTTGGCAGGCCGTCTGGGCGACATCGGCGACACCGCCTCGTTCGCGGGCCGACCGCTCGCGGCCGCATGGCACTCCGCCGCTCGACCCGAGACGCCGCATCTCGCCCTCTGGCACTCGATCACCGTCCTTCGCGAATGGCGCGGCGACGGACACCTCGCCGCTTTGATCGACGCAGAACTCGACCCGACGGAAGCCGCCGTCTTCCACGAGGCCGACCGCACGACCCCGCAGCCCGGCCGTCGGGCGCTCGGCAAGCGCATCACGCAGCTGACCAGGCAGTGGTCCGAGAGCGAATGGGGTTCTGCTGCAGAGCGACTCGCTGCCCGCGGGCTGATCACCATCTCTGCCGAGGGTGAGATGTTGACCGATGACGGTGCCGCACTCGATCAGCACATCGAGGATCGCACCGACATCATGGCCTCGGCCGTATGGAAGAACGTCGAGGACGCCGAGCAGTTGATCACCAGCGCCCGGCCGTACGTCAAGGCCGTGATCGACGCAGGCTTCCTGCCGGGGACGAAGAAGGCTTCGGCACCGCCGTCCTAGGTGTCAGTCCCGTCGGAGCACGAGAGTCTCGAGGGGGATTCGTTCTCGAGGCTCGTTCTCCTTCTCGGCGGTACCGGCATCGAGGGCATCGAGCGAACCGGCGGCTCCGACGGCGGTGATGGTGCGCGGCACGAGGTGGGCCGAGAGTCCCAGCAATTCAGCGGCCCGTGCGGCGTCGAATCCGGCCATCTGCCTCGCTACCAGACCGAGGTGGTGCGCTTGGATCACCAAACATGCGACGGCCTGGCCGGTGTCGTAATCGGCGGTCTTGTAGGGCTTTCCATCCGGAGCGGTGTCGACCCGGATGGCGAGCACGAGCATCGACGCGCGTGGTGCCCAGAGGCGATTGCCGGCACCGAGCACCGACGCCAACAGATCGAAAGTCTCGGTTCCGCGGACGCCGACGACGAAGCGTCGGGGTTGACTGTTCGATCCCGACGGTGCCCACCGGGCCGCCTCGAGCATGGAGGAGACCGATTCTGCGTCGATGACGTGGTCGGGATCGAACGATCGAGGGCTCGACCGATCCGCCAGAATTCGGGCTATGGGTGCCTCTGTCTGGGCGGACTCCTTGTAGGACTTTCCGAGCGTTTTCACCGACGTACCTTTCGCGTTGTCGTCATCGGCGGTGTTCCGCCCTGGTCAGCGTTAGACCGTTGCCAATACTTGCAGTCAGTGCAACACTGCATTGAGTGCAAGTTTAGCCCATTTCGGGTCCGCGAGCGCGCAGAGGAGAAGGCTCATGCCGAAGGTAGCCAGGCTCGGTCACGTCGGCCTGTTCGTGAACGATCAGGAGATCATGCTCGAGTTCTACTCGCGGTTTCTCGGCATGACGGTCATCGACAGAGACGATCGACGTGTCTTTCTCGCCTCGTGTCCCGACGACGATCATCATGACCTGTTGCTCGCCGAAGATCGGGAACGGTGCAACGAACCGCAACGGTTGTCGTTCGTCCTCGACACTCTGTCCGATCTCCGAGAGTTCTATGCGCAGATACTCGAGCGCGGTTACCAGATCGATCGGGTCAGCAACCACGGCAACGCGATCGGATGCTACTTCCGTGATCCCGAGTTCAATCGGGTCGAGGTGTACTGGCACACCGACATCGACTGCCCGCAGCCGTGCAACGACACCATCGACCTGACGCTGTCCGAGGATCGGATACTCGATGTGCTCGACGAGATGGAGGCATCGGCGGGCCTGCTGTTGCCCCGAACGATGGCGTCCTGCTGATCGATCGTTTCGCCGCCGCTGCGGGCCGAAGTTACTGCTCGTCCGTCAGCAACAGGGCGAATTGGTGGATGACGCCTGCCATCGCGTCTCGTCGCGACAGGGTGTCGTTCTGCCCGTCCGACAGCCAGTCGTCGACGCCGAACCGGATTGCACCGCCGACGATCGTCACCAGCAGTCGCGCTTCTTCTCTCGGAGTTACCCCCCGTCCCAAGCGTCGCCGTCCTGGACGTGCTGCGAACTCCTCCTCGACGACGATGATCAGCTCGTTCTCGAACCGGTCGATGGCCGAGCGATGCACGTGGAGAAGCTCGGGGGTGGACTGGATGAGAGCTTTACGCCTGCGCTGGAGTTCGGAAGAACCGTCGAGTGCGGGTGCGCAGGCGTCGAACACGTCTATTGTGCCCTGCAGTACGGTCGGTGCCTCGGCCAGTTGCCGTCGGATCTCGTCGAGATCTCCCAGTGCGATGGTGGGGCCCGAAATCGCCTCGTCGCGCTGAGGGAAGTAGTTGAACATCGTCCGCAAGGACACATTGGCCGCGTCGGCAATCGCCTGTGCCGTCGTGCCCGCATATCCGTGTTCGGTGGCGATGCGGATGGCGGCTTCCTCGATCGCTTCCCGAGTTCGTTCCTTCTTGAGGGAGCGAAGGCCCTGGCTGGGAGCGTCGAGTTGCATGAAATGCAGTGTTGCACTCAATGCAATGAAGGGCAAGGGACGTACCCGCGGAATGTGAAGCCAGTCCTGCCGCCCAGGTCGCGAAAGGCCGTCGAGGTAGTCTCGAGCCCAGTTGTGTGCTCGTTGTCGGCCGGGAGGACACGGTTGAGTAAGTCGAATTCGGTCCGTTCGATCGATGTGGTGTCCGTGGTCGATCAAGTCACCGCGGAGATCAGGCGATCGATCTACTCGGGAGACCTGCACCCGGGCCAGGAGTTCTCGCTGCGTCAGATCGCCGAGCAGCTCGGGGTGAGTCTAATTCCGGTCCGTGAGTCCCTTCGGCGGCTCGAATTCCAGGGACTGATCGTCACCCGTCGGGCCAAGAGCGCCTTCGTCGCGCCGCTCGACCCTCAGGAATTTCGCGACATCTACCGGTTGCGGCTGCGCATCGAGCCGGAGCTCGTCGAACGCGCGTGCGTGTTGCTGACGCCCGCCGACTTCGAGCGATTGGATGTCATGCAGCGCGCGCACGCGGCCGCGCGTGACAGCGATGAGCGGTGGGAAGCGCACGTGGCCCTGCACAGCGAGATCATTCGGCCGGCGGCAACGACCTGGGACATGCGTGTTCTCGAAACCCTGTGGCACGCGTCGGAGCGGTACGTTCGGTATGCCTTCGGCCGGCTGGAAGCGGAATCGCGCGAACCGGAACGTCGAGACCACGCGCACGGTGAGCTTCTGGCGGTGTTGCGTACCGGTGATCCCGAGGGGTCGTACTCGGCAATCGAAGCGCATTTGAGGAACACCGAGGAGATCGTCCTCCGCGCCCTCGCGGATGCACCCATGACGGCAGCGCCCCGCATTCACTGATCTCGTTCTGCCGATCGTTCGGTGCGTTTCTTGCCCGGTTTGCTGTTATCAAATGTTTCGAGATCTTATTGCAGTGCATGCAATTTTGCTGTTACTGTCCTCACAGGCCGGGCCAGGTGTTAGCCCGCTCACATCTTGTGATCCGTTCTCAGCGTGATCTCCCCGACCCGATTGGATGACCATGAAGTCGTCGACGACATCGTCCAGGATCCACCGAACGCCCGTCTGGCTGGCCATGACCAGCTGCGTGATCGTGGGTGTTGTGGCTTGCAGCAGCGGCACCTCTGCCGAATCGGCCGGAGGTGAGACCGCTGCGGCGGGCGATGACGCTGCCGTGAGCACTGAGGTCGTGTGGACCGCCGCCCCAGCGGGTTACCTGGAGGCCGGCGGTGTCGAGCTGCCCAGCTCGTACCCGGAGCCGACCGGAAGTCCGGGAGAGAACTGCAAGATCGGTTACATCACGCCGACCAACGCCATTCCCGGCATCCAGAAGGAGATCGACGGGGCTACCGGCGTCGCAACGGAATTCGGCTGCAGCATGGTCGTCAAGGACGGTCAGCTCAGTCCGCAAACCCAGGTCACCGCCGTTCAGTCCCTACTGGCCGAAGGTGTCCGCGCGATCATCGTCAACCCGGTCGATCCGGCCGCGCTCGCCGCACCGATCGAGCAGGCAAACGGGGCGAACGTGCCGGTGATCACCGTCGACGCGCCTCCGGGGCCCGGTGACGAGAACCTCGCAGGTGTCACGAGCACGGTTCTTCAGTCTCGCGACATGGCCGCATTCGAGATGGCCGCCGCGGTCGCCGAAGCCCAACCCGACGGCAAGGTCGGGATGATATATCCGGCATTCCAATCGAAGAACCTTCAGTACCAGGTGGAACGGTTCCAGTACTGGGGCGAGGAACTCGGCCTCGAATTCGTCGCTCAGGAGGAAGTCGCCGCTCATTCTCCGGAGTCGGTCTCGACGGCGACAAGCGCTCTGCTGCAACAGAATCCGCAGATCACCGCGGTCATGGCCTACAACGACTCTGCGGCGTCGGCAGCAGCTGCAGTCGTACGCACATTGGGGCGTACGGACATTGTGGTCACCGGAGTCAACGGCGACTCGGGAACGACAGGCCTTATCGCGGACGGCAGGATTCTGGCTACTTGGGCCTTCGACAACACATCTATGGGCGAGCAGGAAGGTCGAGCGGCAATCAATGCAGCCAACGGGGTCGAGATTCCGGAAAAGGTGCTTTCTCCCGGTGCGGTCATCGACAAGAACAACGTCTCCAGCTACGAGCCCCAAGCCTGACCGGGTTCATGCAAAAACCGTTTCCTCTCGCACGAACGATCACTGACACGAAGGTGAAGTCGCCAGCATGACCTCGACCCCGGAACAAGTAACAAGACCCGAAAAATTGCGAGCAGAAGCTTCCGGCGTATCGCTGGTCGATCGGCCGCCTGCGCTCGTGAGGCTGTGGAAGTCGAGCCGTCATCTACTCCCCGTAGTCTCGCTTCTGGCCTTGATCTTCATCGTTTTCTCGTTCACGAACGAGTACTTTCTGACCGCGGCGAACATGAAGATCCTCATGACGAGCAGTACCGCGCTCTGGGTGATCGCGCTCGGGATGACCTTCGCGATGATCAGCGGCGCTGTCGACCTGTCCATCGGTGCACTGATAGCCCTTCTCGCGATCATGTTCGCAACGCTGATCAACATGGGGTTGCCCAGTGTGCTTGCGTTCGTCGTGACAGTCATCGCAGGTGCACTCATCGGTGGCTTGGTCAACGGAGTCCTCATCGGACGACTACAACTTTCGTTCCTCCTGGTGACCATGGCGACACTGACGGCGTTCACCGGATTCGTCAATATCTGGTCGGACACCAGGTCGATCCCGGTGACCTCGACGGTCACCGACGTCATCGCCTTCGGCGACATCATGGGAATCAATGCGTCGATCTTCATCATGATCGTCACGTTCGCCGTTGCTTTGTTCGTACAGTCGCGCACCTTCTTCGGACGCGACGTGTACGCCGTGGGTGGCAACCCTGTTGCAGCCCGGTTGGCCGGAATCAACGCCACACGCACCACCATCGCGGTCTTCGCGATAGTCGGCATGACAGCCGCGATCGCCGCCGTGGTCGGGATCGGTCGGTCCGCCGCGGCCAGTCCGACGGTGGACAACCTCTTGCCGTTGCAGGCCATCGCCTGCGTTCTGCTCGGGGGTACTGCGATGACCGGCGGATCGGGCGGGGTCGGCGGAACGGTGCTCGGCGTCCTTTTCCTGGCGACGTTGGGGAACGGGCTGAGCCTGTCCGGCATATCGAGCTACTGGCAAGGTGTCGTCACCGGCGTCATCCTGGTGGGAGCCGTTCTTCTCAACAGACTGTCCGGCGGCGCGATGACCCGCCGGCCGATACGCCGATATCACGGAAGTCTCGCGAGAGGACCCGCGAAATGACCGATCACAGTCTGCTGTCGCTGAAGAACCTCGCCAAGCGCTTCGGCGGAGTCCACGCCCTGCGTGACGCCAGCATGAGCATTTCGGCCGCAGGAATGGTGCACGGTCTCATCGGGGCGAACGGCTCAGGGAAGTCGACCCTGCTGGGGATACTTTCCGGTCAGACTTCCCCCGACGAGGGCGAGATCTCCATCGACGGCCGTACCGTCACGCTGTCGTCGCCGACCAAAGCGTTGAGCCTCGGCATCGCCATGGTGTCGCAAGAAACCGCGTACGCACCAGATCTCACCGTGGCCGAGAACGTTCTGATGGGCCGTCGGCTGGAGCGGTCGATGTTCGGAATCGACTGGCGCGCAAGCAACGAGAAGGCAGCCCGAATCCTGAAGGATCTCGAGCTGGAACTCGACATCGACAGGTTGGTTCGGGATCTGCGTCCCGATCAGCGTCAGATGGTCGAAATCGCCAGGGCGATATCGATGAACGCACGCATTCTGGTTCTCGACGAGCCGACGAGCTCTCTGGACGGTCACGAAGCCCAGGCACTGTTCGAAGTCGTTCGGAGCCTGAAAAGTCAAGGGGTATCGGTGGTTCTGGTGTCACACCGACTCGATGAGCTCTTCGACATGTGTGACAGTCTCACGGTACTGCGAGACGGGGTGACCGTCGCAGAAGGGCCACTCGACGACTTCACGCCGGACGCGGTGATCGACGCGATGATCGGTCGACATCGAGCGCAGGCCGTGACTCGCATCGGTGGTACTCCCCGGGCAGACCAGCCGCCGGCCCTGGTGGTCGAGCAGCTGAGTTCGCCGCGCGCCCTGAACGAGGTGTCGTTGTCCGTGCAGCCGGGGGAGATCGTCGGGCTTGCGGGTCAGGTCGGCTCAGGGCGGAGCGAGCTTCTCGAATGCATCTTCGGTACCCGGTTCGTGTCGTCCGGCGATCTCGCAGTCGGCGGTACGCCACACGTGCCGTCGAACTCGGCTGCGGCGATCAGGGCAGGGCTGGCCTTCGTCCCGCCCGACCGCAAGGGCCAAGGATTGGTGTTGTCGGGTTCCATCCGATCGAACCTGATGTCGGTGGCCATGGCCGACCGAGCCCGCCTCGGGATGCCGAGCATCAAGACCGAGGACGGAATCATTGCCGACCTCGTCGAGCGCATGAGCATCCGGATGCACGGAGTCGAGGATCCGGTCAGCACGCTCAGCGGCGGAAATCAGCAGAAGATCGCCATCGGCAAGTGGCTGACTCGGTCGCCTCGCGTGATCATGCTGGACGAACCGACACGAGGCGTCGACGTCGCCGCGAAGGCCGAGGTTCACGGTTTGCTCCGCGACATCGCCGCCGAGGGTGCAGCGCTGTTGGTCAGCTCCAGTGAACTGCCCGAGCTTCTCGGACTGTGTGATCGGATCCTGGTGATGGCTCAGGGCCGGATCGTCGCGTCGGCAGCGACGGCCGACGCACCGGACGAGGCCACGCTGATCCGATACATGACCATGGTTCGAGCGTGATACCGCGAGCTCCTGGCACGAAGACGGTTCGGCAGGGCGTCTAGTCGTACGGGCCCGAGATCGAGGCCTCGGCCAGTCTGGAGAGGCCCTCGCGGATGTGGCGAGCCCACAGGCCACCGATACCGTCGACGGACTGCAGGTCGGCTGCGGTGGCCGCGAGCAGCCCCTGCAGGGTGCCGAACGCGCCGACCAGTCGGTGAATCTGGCTGAACTGCAACCTCGGAACTCGGGTGAGTACTCGGTACCCGCGAGGGCTCATCGGTGTGTCGAGGGCTTCGATGGTCGCGGGATAGCCGAACGCGCGGGCCAGCGTCGTCAAGTCCAGCAGATCGACATCGGTCAGCTTGTCCAGTGCGGCGAGCGCCTTCTCGACCCCGGTGGTGCTCGACGGTTCGTTGCCGGCGAGGTAGTCGCGCACGATCAGTTGGCGATCGACGTCGTTGTCGCCCAACAACTCTTCGAGCTGAAGAGCGAGCTGACGGCCGTCGGTGCCGAGTTCGAGGACGTTCTGCTCGATCTCCACCGACACCCGCCGCACCATCTCGAGCCGCTGCGCGACGGTCAGGGCGTCGCGCAGGGTCACGAAGTCCTCGATCTCGACCACCGAGAGCTGCCTCGTGTTGTCGTCGAGACGGGCCTTGTAGCGCTCGAGGGTCGCGACGGCCTGATTGGCGCGCGAGAGGATGGTGGCCGAGCCCTCCACGACGTGTCTGATGCCGCCGATGTACACGCTGACGATGCTCATCGATTGGCTCACGGAGACAACGGGATAGCCGGTCTGCATTGCGGTTCGTTCGGCGGCGCGGTGCCGGGTACCGGACTCGACGGTGGGAATCTTGTGGTCGGGGACCAGCTGGACGTTGGATCGGACGATGCGCTTGCCGTCGGTCGAAAGCACCACTGCGCCATCCATTTTCGACAATTCTCGAAGCCTGGTGGGCGCGAATTCGACATCGAGCTCGAAACCGCCGTCGCAGATCGCTTCGACTTCCTCGTCGTAGCCCAGGACGATCAACCCGCCGGTTCGGCCGCGCAGAATTCGTTCGAGGCCGTCCCGCAGGGCGGTTCCCGGTGCGAGCCGGGCAATGGTCTCGCGCAACGCTGGGGACGGTGTGGTGCCCTCCATGGCCAACCCCCTCGTGTCGTTCAAGCGCGGCCGAGTGTCTGCTCGTGCGGTGGGTATGTCCCGTGCGAATAAAGAGTACTGCGCTGCCGCATGCGGGCGGCCCGACAAAGAATACTGCCCGGTGTCATACGGGTCGCATACGCGTGTAGGTCAATGCCTCGCCGACGTTGGTGACGGTCTTGACCTTGATGCCGTCCGGAATGGGTCCGGCGTCCTCCGGGACGATGGCGTAGTTGAACCCCAATCGGGCGGCCTCGGCGAGACGGCGACCGAGCCCGGCCACTCGGCGTACCTCGCCGGCCAGACCCACTTCGCCCAGAATGACCATGCCCGGGGGGAGTGGTTGATCGCGGACCGCCGATGCCACCGCCGCAGCGAGCGCGAGATCGGCGGACGGTTCGCTGGTGCGCATCCCGCCGACCGTCGCGGCGTAGACCTCCGCCTTGGACACCTTGACTCCGCAGCGGCGTTCCAGCACGGCCAGGATCATCGCCACGCGGGCGTGATCGAGACCGCTGACCGCGCGCCGGGGCGACGGCATCGCGGTGTCGACGATCAGTGCCTGCAGCTCGGCCAACAGGGGCCGTTTGCCGTCCATCGTGACGGTGACGGCTGTTCCCGGCACGGCGTCGCCCCGATGGTGCAGGAACAACCCGGACGGATCGCTGATGCCGACGATTCCGGTTTCGCGTAGCTCGAAGCAGCCGACCTCGTCGGATGCGCCGAACCGGTTCTTGACGCCGCGGATCATCCGCAGGGTCGAGTGCTTGTCGCCCTCGAAGTTGAGCACCACGTCGACGAGGTGCTCGAGCGATCGCGGACCGGCCACCGCGCCCTCCTTGGTGACGTGCCCGACGAGCAGCACCGCAACCCCGGTGGTCTTGGCCAGAGTGGTCAGCGCGCTCGTGATGGCGCGAACCTGGGTGACGCCGCCGATGACGCCGTCGACGTCCGCGGCGAGCATCGTCTGCACGGAATCGACGATCAGTAGGCTCGGCTTGACCTGCTCCACGTGGCCGAAGACGGTGGCGAGGTCTGACTCCGCGGCGAGGAAGACACGCTCGTGTACCGCGCCGGTGCGATCGGCGCGCAACCGCACCTGACCCGCCGATTCCTCACCCGTGACGTAGAGCGCACGGCGATCGGGTGCCGAGCGGGCCCACCGATGCACCACCTCGAGCAGCAGCGTCGACTTGCCGACTCCGGGCTCGCCGGCCAGGAGCACGACCGAACCGGGGACGAGGCCGCCACCGAGAACGCGATCGAACTCGTCGATCCCGGTGGTGTTGGCCTGCGAAGTGGCACTGCTGATGGTCGTCAGAGCTGCGGCCGGCGTGGTGGGAATCATGGCCCCGCCGCCCGAACGCAGAGCCGATGCGCCTGCGCGGGTCGCAAGGGGAGCGGCAGTGGCCTGGACCTCGTCCATCGAGCCCCAGTCACCGCATTCGGGACAGCGACCGACCCATTTCGAGACCGAGTGACGGCACGCGGAGCAGCGGTAGCTCGACTTCAGTTTGACCACGCCGGCAGCCTAACGATCGGCACCGACAGGATCGGGGCGGCGGTTATTCGCCTTCGCTGTGCTCGGTCACCGCGGACGGGTCGCGCTCGAGCTCGATACCGGCATCGACGGGAACGTTGACGACGACCTCGCCCGCGTTCGCGAACTCGAAGGTGACCGGCAGCGTCAGGCCCGGTCGAACGTTCTCGGAGATGTCGGCCATCTCGACCTTGATCAGCTGGATCGGCAGCAGCGGGTCATCGAGCTGAACGTCCGCGGGCGAACCTGCGCCGAGCGCGGTCAGCGGAGCGATCTCGTTGCTGCCCGCTTCCGCTTCGTCGACGATGGTGACCCGAGCCTCGGGGGAGGAGATGCCGGTCAGCTCGTCGGCCACGCTCGTGTTGGAGTTGATGGCCGTGAAGCCCAGCTCGACGGTGCCGCCGGAGGTGATGCTGTATTCCTCGGAAGTGGGGTACACCACGTGCACGTTGCGCAGCTGGATGTCCCCGACGTCGGCGGAGTTGCCGTTGACCGCAGCGACCTGAGTGGCCGTCTGGGAGATCTGACCTGCGCCGCACGCGGTGAGGGCGAACGCGCCACCGGCGAGAAGAGCGAGGGCGGCGGCCGTCCTGCGATGGCGGCCAAGCGGTGTCGCAGCGTCGATTGCAGTCACTTCGGTCGTCCTCCATGTGGTGCCGGGCCGGCTCGGTCCATCTCGTCCACTAGGCAGAGTAGTAGTTCTCGTCCACCGGCCGCTCGTGGGGTCTGCCGGCGGCCCGATGACGCCAGGTGAGGGTGCCTGTCAGGAGCGACGGCCGCGGAACGACGCAGGTGAAAATGTGGCCCCGGATACACGTCGATCCCCTTGTGTCAACCCCTGATTCGGCACCACTATGCCCCTGACCTGCACCGTTGATATGAGCCGTGGTATTCTGGGTAAATCGAAAGGGGCACTTGTCACATGATTTTCAAGGTCGGAGACACCGTCGTTTACCCCCATCACGGAGCGGCGCTGATCGAAGCGATAGAGACACGCACCATCAAGGGTGAACCGAGAGAGTACTTGGTTCTCAAGGTCGCGCAAGGCGACCTCACCGTTCGAGTTCCCGCGGACAATGCAGAGTACGTAGGCGTTCGCGACGTCGTCGGGCAAGAAGGTCTCGACAAAGTCTTTCAGGTGCTTCGTGCGCCGCACACCGAAGAGCCCACCAACTGGTCGCGTCGGTACAAGGCCAACCTGGAGAAGCTTGCTTCCGGTGACGTGAACAAGGTTGCCGAGGTCGTCCGCGATCTCTGGCGACGTGAGCAGGACCGCGGACTGTCGGCAGGCGAGAAGCGCATGCTCGCCAAGGCACGGCAGATTCTGGTCGGCGAGCTCGCACTCGCCGAGGGAACCGATCAGGCCAAGGCCGACACCATGCTCGACGAAGTTCTCGCTACCGCTTCCTAGAGTGGACGGTACCGCCGGCGACGTGGTCGCCCTGGTACCCGCTGCAGGCAAAGGCCTTCGGCTCGGACACGACGAGCCGAAGGCATTCGTCTGTCTGGGTACCGACTCTCTTCTGAAACGGTCCGTCGACGGTCTCCGGGCCTCGGGTGCCGTCGATCGCATCGTCGTCATTGTGCCGGCCGAGTTGCTCGACGCGGCCCGCCGTCATGTCGACAACGACGTCACGGTCGTGGCCGGAGGGCTCGAGCGCACCGATTCGGTGCGTGCCGGTCTCGCTGCGGTCGGCGACGCAGCCGTCGTACTCGTCCACGACGCCGCCCGCGCCCTCACCCCGCCGACGCTGATCGCCCGCGTCGTGGCCGAGGTACGAGCCGGACGCTCGGCCGTCATCCCGGTTCTCCCGGTCGTCGACACCATCAAGGAAGTCGACATCATGGGTGCGGTTGTCGGTACCCCCGACCGCGCGAGTCTGCGCTCGGTACAGACCCCGCAGGGCTTCGACGCCGACGTCCTGCGACGCGCCTACGACGCGACCTCCGATATCTCCACCGACGACGCGGGCCTCGTCGAGCGCATCGGCGAGACGGTGCACTCCATCGTCGGCGATGCACTCGCGTTCAAGATCACCACGCCACACGACCTGCTACTGGCCGAGGCCCTGACGAGAGGCGAGTCATGAGAGTCGGCATCGGTACCGACGTGCATCCCATCGCCCCCGGTCGGCCCTGCTGGCTGGCCGGATTGCTCTTCGAGGACGCGGACGGGCTCGAGGGACACTCCGACGGTGACGTCGCGTCCCACGCCCTGTGCGACGCGTTGCTGTCCGCGGCAGGTCTCGGCGATCTCGGATCGGTGTTCGGGACGGGGCGTCCGGAATGGGACGGGGTCAGCGGAGCCGCCATGTTGACCGAGGTCAAGCGGCTGCTCGACGCGGATGGATTCTCGATCGGTAACGCCGCGGTGCAGATCATCGGCAACAGGCCCAAGATCGGACCGCGCCGCGTCGAGGCCCAGGAAGTTCTCTCGCGGGTGCTCGGTGCGCCGGTGTCGGTGTCTGCGACCACCACGGACGGCCTCGGGCTGACCGGTCGTGGTGAAGGAATCGCGGCCATCGCGACCGCACTTGTCATGGCGAGGTAAAACCACCGGTAGCATTGCGGGTCGTGACCCTTCACCTACACGACACCGAGACGAGGGCCCTGCGGGAATTCACCCCCTTGGTCCCTGGCCATGTATCGGTGTACCTGTGTGGGGCGACGGTGCAGGGCGAACCACACATCGGCCACGTGCGCAGCGGCGTCGCATTCGACGTACTGCGCCGCTGGTTGCTGGCGCACGATTACGACGTCGCCTTCGTCCGCAACGTCACCGACATCGACGACAAGATCCTCAACAAGGCGCGCGAGGCGGGCCGTCCGTGGTGGGAGTGGGCTGCTACCTACGAGCGATCCTTCACCTGGGCGTACGACCGACTCGGGGTACTTCCGCCATCGGCCGAGCCACGCGCCACCGGGCACATCACGCAGATGGTCCAGATGATCGAGCGCCTGATCGAACGCGGCCACGCCTACGCCGACGAGTGCGGCGACGTCTACTTCGACGTGCAGAGCTTCCCGAGCTACGGCGCGCTGTCCGGTCACAAGCTCGACGACGTGCACCAGGGCGAGAGCGTCGCCGAGGGCAAGCGCGATCCCCGCGATTTCACGCTGTGGAAGGGTGCCAAGCCCGGCGAGCCGTCGTGGCCGACGCCGTGGGGCCCCGGTCGGCCCGGTTGGCACCTCGAATGCTCGGCGATGGCGGAGAACTACCTCGGTTCGGATTTCGACATCCATTGCGGTGGGCTCGATCTGGTGTTTCCGCATCACGAGAACGAGCGAGCCCAGTCGATGGCGGCCGGTGACGGCTTCTCGCGGTACTGGCTGCACAACGGCTGGGTGACGATGGGCGGCGAGAAGATGTCGAAGTCGCTCGGCAACGTCCTGTCGGTACCGAATGTGCTCAAAAAGGTTCGGCCGCAGGAGCTTCGGTTCTACCTCGGTGGCGCGCACTATCGCTCGATGCTGGAGTACTCCGACACCGCGCTCGAGACCGCAGCCGTGACGTACCGGGGCATCGAAGGGTTCGTCCGACGAGCCGTCGAACGTGCCGGCGACGTACCGATGGGCAAGTGGACCACAGGATTCGCCGCGGCTCTCGACGACGACCTCGGAGTTCCCAAGGCGTTGGCCGAGATTCACGCCACCGTCACCCTCGGCAACACCGCGCTCGAGTCCGGTGACCTACCGGCTGCGGTGGAGTACGCAGGCAGCGTGCGGGCGATGCTGGACATCCTCGGTGTCGACCCGCTCGATCCGCACTGGATCAGTGACAGTGGTTCCGACGCAGCAGCTCTCGGCGCTCTCGGCGTTCTGGTCGAGGCCGAGCTGGAGCGTCGAGCAACGGCGAAGGCGACCAAGGACTGGGCCGCCGCAGACGACATACGGACACGACTGGCCAAGGCCGGAGTCGACGTGACAGATACACCCAACGGGCCGGAATGGTCGCTGGGTACGAGCAAGACCGACGAAGCAGGTTTGTGATGGCAGGCAATTCGAGTAGGCGCGGCGCGATCCGCAAGGACGGCACCAAGAAGGGGCAGGTCGCCGGTTCCGGAGGCAAACGTCGTAAGGGCCTCGAGGGCCGCGGCGCGACGCCTCCCGCCTCCGAGCGCACCAAGCACCCCGCCGCGCGTCGGGCCAAGCTCGCCGAGAAGTCCGCGCAGAATCGCGGTGCCACCACCGGCGGCCGCGCGGGCGGACGACCGGCAGGACGCAAGGCCGAAGACGGTCCCGAGGTGGTGCTCGGTCGCAACCCGGTCGTCGAGTGCCTGCGTGCAGGCGTGCCCGCCACCGCACTGTGGGTCGCCGTCGGTACCGACAGTGACGATCGGCTCAAGGAAGCCGTGCAGCGCGCAGGCGATGCACGGATCTCCATCCTCGAAGTTCCCCGGTCGGATCTGGACAAGCTCAGCGCCAACGGACTGCACCAGGGCCTGGCCCTGCAGGTGCCGCCGTACCGCTACGCGCACCCCGACGATCTGATCTCGAACGCGCGCACGCATCAGGAACCCGCGTTGCTCGTCGCGCTCGACAACATCACCGACCCACGCAACCTCGGTGCCGTCGTGCGATCGGTCGCTGCCTTCGGCGGCCATGGCGTCGTGATCCCGCAGCGGCGCAGTGCGAGCGTGTCCGCAGTGGCGTGGCGAACCAGTGCCGGTGCCGCAGCTCGCCTGCCCATCGCGCGAGCAGTGAATCTCACTCGTACGCTCAAGGATTGGCAGTCCAAGGGAGTCACCGTCGTCGGCCTCGATGCCGGTGGCGACACCGAACTCGACACCTTCGACGGTAAGGGTCCGGTCGTCATCGTCGTCGGATCCGAGGGCAAGGGCCTCTCGCGTCTGGTCAGCGAGACCTGCGATCACATCCTGTCGATCCCGATGGCCGGGCCGGTCGAGTCGCTCAATGCCTCCGTGGCTGCGGGCGTCGTGTTGGCCGACATCGCGCGGCAACGCCGCGGGTAGACCCTAGGTTCTGATGCGGGCGGCGGTGTCGTGCATCGCCGGGACGACGGTATCGATCATGTCGGTCGGGGTGTAGTTCCTCGCGTGCAGTGACGTGTTCAGTGCTGCCACGACGGTGCCGTTGCTGTTTCGCAAAGGCACTGCCGCAGCACGCATTCCGACGTCGAGTTTATCGACGACCTCGGACCATCCTGCGCTGCGCACCCGAGTGATCTCCGCGCGCAGCGCGTCTCGATCGACGAGCGTGCGCGGGGTCAGGGCTTCGATGGGGGCGTCGGCGAAATAGCGTTCGAGTTCGCTCTCGGGGAGGGCTGCGAGCAGTACTCGACCCGATGATGTTGCGTGCGCGGGGAATCGAGTGCCCAGCGTGATGACGACCCGCAACATCCGCGACGACGGAACGCGCGCGACATAGACGATGTCGAACCCGTCGAGGATGGCCACCGAGGTCGTTTCGCCCAATTGTCGTGCCAGCGCTTCGATGTGGGGTTCGGCCAAGCGCGGCAGGTCCATTCCGGACAGGAACGAGAAGCCCAGATTCATCACTCGTGGGGTGAGGGTGAACTGACGGCCGTCCTGGCGGACGAATCCCAGCTCCGCCAGGGTCAGCAACAGTCGGCGGGCCGTGGCTCTGGTGACGCCGACGGCCTCGGCGACCTCGGTGAGAGTGCGGGCCGGATGCGCGTCGTCGAAGCACTGGAGCACGCTCAGGCCGCGTTCGAGTGACTGCACGAACCAGGTGGGGCGTTGGTCGTCGGGTGCGATCTCGGCCGTCATGGTTCGAGTCTGCCTCATCGTCCTGTTCGCGCTGCATCACACCGTCCACCGCTTGTGGTGTTGACCACAACGGCCGCATCTGGCTACAGTTGTGCGAATAACAAACAACTGTGCGCTATCCGCACAAAATCGAAGGGCCGACAAGTGAACGTTGACGTCGCAGTCGCGGACGGATCCAGAGCACGGAAGGCTGCCATCGGCAGCTTCGTCGGTGCCGTGGTCGAGTGGTACGACTTCCTGCTGTACGGCATCATCGCCGCGCTGGTGTTCAACTCCCAGTTCTTTCCCAGCGTCTCGCCCGCAGTCGGCGTGATGGCGGCGTTCGCCACCTTCGGCGTCGGCTTCCTCTTCCGTCCTCTGGGCGGCATCTTCTTCGGGCACTACGGCGACCGTCTCGGACGCAAGCGCATGCTGATCTGGACGATGCTGTTGATGGGCGTCGCAACCGCGTTGATCGGCCTGGTTCCCAACTTCGAGTCGATCGGCTGGTTCGCGCCGCTGCTCCTGGTGCTGCTGCGTGCGATCCAGGGCTTCGCCGTCGGCGGCGAATGGGGCGGAGCATCTCTGATGGCCGTCGAGAGCGCGCCGGCGAAGAAGAAGGCGTTCTACAGCAGTGGCGTCCAGGTCGGCTACTCCGTCGGACTCATCCTCGCCACCGGCGCGGTCACCATCATGAGCAACCTGCTCAGCGACGACGCATTCACCAGCTGGGGCTGGCGCGTCCCGTTCCTGGCCAGCGCGGTGCTCGTGCTGTTCGGCCTGTGGATCCGATCCGGTGTCGAGGAATCACCCGTGTTCGAGCAGGCAGTCGAGGAGAGCGGCGAGAAGAAGAAGCTGCCGGTCATCCAGGCGATCACCGAGCACCCCGGCTCGTTCCTCAAGATCATCGCGCTGCGCATGGCAGAGCTGTTCACCATGTACATCGTCACCACGTTCGCCCTGAGCTACACCGTCAACGAACTGGGCTACGAGCGTCAGTTCATGCTCAACGTCGCGCTGCTGGTCGGTGCCATCGGCATCCTGAGCATCCCGACCTACGCCGCGATCGCGGACCGCTTCGGCCGCAAGCCGATCTTCGTCACCGGTGCCGTCGTCGGCGCACTGGCAGCCGTACCGTTCTTCCTCTCCCTGCAGGCAGCCTCGGTGGTCGCCATCGTGATCCTCGCCGTCATCCTGGTCAACGTCTCGCACGACATGGTGGTCTCGGTGCAGCAGCCCCTGTTCACCGAGATGTTCGGCCCCGAACTGCGCTACAGCGGAGCAGGTGTGGGCTATCAGGTCGCCAGCGCGATCGCCGGTGGCTTCACCCCGTTCATCGCAGCAGCGCTGGTCAGCTGGAACGACGGCTCCTGGCATTACGTCGCGGCGTACCTGGCCCTGGGGTGCATCATCTCGGCCGTGGTCGCGGCACTGATGAAGAACATGGGCTCCTCCGATGTCACCTCCATCTCCGATCAGGCCGCCCCTGCAGCAGAAGCCGTTGTTGCAGAGCGTGTCTCGAAGTCGGTATGACCTCACTGACCCTGGTCGGTTCGCACGCGTCCACCGCGATGTCACCCGCGCTGTGGACGCGTGCGTTCGAGATCGCCGACGTGCCTTCCCGCTACGACGCCTGGGAGGTCGCCGACGTCGCCGACCTCCCCGATGTCGAGAATGCCCTGCGGGGCGGCCGTACCGATGCTGCGAACGTGACGATGCCCTGGAAGCACTGGGCTGCAACGGTTGCCGACGAGGTCGACCCGGATGTATCTATCTCGGGGGTGGCCAATCTGCTGTTCCTGCGTGCGGGAGCCCTGTTCGCCATGAACACCGACATCGCGGCGGTTCGAGCGGCCACCTCGGGACGCACGTTCGGCTCGGCACTTCTGCTCGGAGCCGGTGGAGCCGCGCATGCCGCCGCCTTCGGGTTGCAGGGCCGCATCGACAGACTGGTGGTCTCGGACGTCGACAGGCGCTCGGCGGCAGGACTCGTCGCCGAGCTCGACGGGTACGACGGATCGGCCTCGGTTGTCGACTGGTCGGATCGGGCAGCGGATCTGGACTCCTACGACCTGGTGATCAACGCGACGCCGATCGGCCGCGACGGCTCGGAGGATCAGCTCGCCTGGGGAGCAGGCGAACTGGCGGCGGGGGCCACGGTGTACGACTTCGTCTATGCCGACACACTCAATGCCGTCGAGTCCTATGCAGCGGACCGCGGAATCGAACTCATCGACGGATGGACGCACCTGTTCCATCAGGCCGACGCCATGGTTCGCCCGCTCGGACTACCCGACCGCATGTCCGATGCACTGCGGCGCAGCATTCGGGAGATCTGCCCGGCTGCGGCCGGAATCAACCGATAGCGCGAAACCGTATCGGTGTTCCGGGGGTGAGCTGCGCAGCGGCGGACACGTCCACTGCAGTGACGACGGCGATCACCGGATAGCCGCCCGTGACGGGGTGGTCGGCGAGAAACAGCACCGGCTGCCCCGACGGCGGAACCTGCAGAGCGCCGAGAACCATTCCTTCGCTGGCCAATTCGCTGTCGACGGCTCGGTCCAGGGGTTCGGCACCGTCCAGCCTGATGCCGACGCGATCCGAATCCTGCGTGACGGTCCACGACTGTTCGAGCAGAAGCGATCGGGCGCGCTCGGTGAACCAGTTCTCGCGCGGCCCGAACGTGACATGCAGTGTGGCTCGGATCGATGGCGGCGGTACGAACTCCGCTGCGGGCCAACGGCCGCTGTCGTCGCCGACGGCCAATACGGTGCCGGGGGACAGTGCTGCGGGCCCGAGGCCGGACATCGTGTCCGTCGACCGACTGCCGAGGACGGTGGGAACGTCGATCCCGCCCCGCACGGCGACGTAGCTACGCAGACCCCATGTCGGCGTGGACAATTCCAGTGTCTGTCCGGCTCGGACCACGAGCGTCGAATGCAGTCCCTGCTCTGTGCCGTCCACGCGGCAGATCACGTGTGCCCCGGTGACGGCCACGACGGCGTCGAACTCGGCGCGTAGTTTCAGGCCACCGAAGGTCACCTCCAGGGTCGCGGCGTCGGAGTTGTTGCCCACCAATCGGTTCGCGGCATCGTGTGAATGCCGGTCCGCGGCACCCGAGCAGCCGACTCCGATCGACGCATAGCCCGGGCGACCGCGATCCTGCACGGTGCACAGTGGTCCCGTCTGCAGAACGGTCACGGCTCTCATGCCTGCTCGAATCGGACGGCAGTGCCGGGTCGCAGCAGCGCGGGGGGATCGCGGTCGAGGTTCCACAGGGGCGCGTCGGTGCGTCCTATCAGCTGCCAGCCGCCAGGGGAGGAGCGCGGATAGATGCCCGAGAACTCACCTGCCAGACCCACCGAACCGGCCGGAACGCTGGTGCGCGGTGACGTGCGCCGCGGAACGTGCAGCCGCGTGTCGGTGCCGACGAGATAGCCGAAGCCGGGTGCGAAGCCGCCGAACGCAACGGTCCACACTCGGCCGGTATGTGCGGCAACGACTTCGGTGGTGGACAGGCCGGTCAGGCGCGCAACCTCGTCGAGGTCTTCGCCGTCGTAGACCACCGAGATGGTCACGGTGTCGGACCGGTCGTCGACCGCGGTGACTGCGGGTTCGGTGGCCGAGATCCAATCCAGTACCGGCTGCTTCGGCCCGTCGAACATCACCAGTACGGTGCGAGCGGCGGGAACCAGATCGACGACGCCTGCCGGTGTGTTCAGCGAAAGCGCGCGGTAATACGCCATCGTCTCGTCCAGCCCGTCGAACTCGACGAGTGCTGCGTTCTCGCCCGCAGGCACAATGCGCATCAGACGAAGGCTGTCACGGCGATGCCGTTGCTGCGCAGCAGTTCCGATACGGCCGTTGCCATCGCGACCGCCCCGGGGGAGTCGCCGTGCAGGCAGATCGACTCGGCCGCGACATCGATGCGCGAGCCGTCGACAGCCAGGGTCGTGCCGTCGGTGATCATGGTCAACACACGCCGGGCGACGGCGTCGGGATCGGACAGCACGGCACCGGGTTCCGAGCGGGACACCAGCGTTCCCTGCGGGGTGTACGCGCGGTCGGCGAAAGCCTCTGCGACAGTCCGTAGTCCGGCTCGTTCGGCTTCCTCGAGGAACACCGAACCGGGCAGGCCGAGCACCGGCAGCGTGGGGTCGTAGGCGAGAACGGCGTCGACCACGGCCTTGGCCTGGCCGCGGTGGTGCACGATCGCGTTGTACAGCGCGCCGTGCGGTTTGACGTAGGCGACGTTCGAACCGGAGGCTCGAGCGAGGCCGTCGAGTGCGCCCATCTGATAGATCACGTCGGCGGTGAGGTCGGCGGGGGAGACGTCGAGAAAGCGTCGGCCGAACCCGGCGAGGTCGTGATAGCCCACCTGCGCTCCGATTCGCACGGCTCTTTCCGCAGCCGCGCGGCACGTCCGCAACAGGGTGGTGGGATCTCCGGCGTGAAAGCCGCACGCGACGTTGGCGCTCGAGACCACGGTCAGCATGGCGTGGTCGTCGCCGAGAGTCCATGCGCCGTAGCTTTCGCCGAGATCGGCATTGAGATCGATGGACACCCTCGACATCCTAGGCGGCGACGAGCCGTCCGGAGTTCGCCTTGCGGGTTGCCCCGATGCCGCGGCAGACGAGATAGATGACGAAGGAGATGGTGGTGACGAACGTCGAGACCGGCAGACCGGGGGCGAGGGAGAGCAGGATGCCTCCGACGGCGGCGATCTCGGCGAACAGGATGGACAGCAGTGTCGCCTTGAGCGGGCTGGCCGTCACCCGCGCGGCGGCCGCGGCCGGGGTGATGAGCAGCGAGAGCACCAGCAGGGCTCCGACGATCTGAACGCCGAGCGCACACGCGACGCCGACGAGCACGGCGAAGACCACCGAGAGTGCGCGGACGGGGACGCCGCGGGCCAGCGCGACCTCGGGGTCGGTGCTGGCGAACAGCAGCGGCCGATAGACCACGGTGAGGACGATCAACACCAGAACCGCGCACACCAGCAGCAACTGGATGCCGCTCTGCCCGACGCCGACGATCTGGCCGATGAGCAGTGAGAAGCTGGTTCCGGTTCGGCCGGGGTAGAGCCAGATGAACAACACCGACAGGCCGAGGCCGAAGGACATGATGACGCCGATGACCGAGTCGCGGTCGCGGGCCTTACTTCCGAGCAGGGCGAACATCACCGCCGCGACCACGGACCCCACGATGGCTCCGAGGCCGACGGTGATGCCGACGAGCAGCGCGGCGGACGCACCGGTGAGCGAGAGTTCACTCGATCCGTGCACCGCGAACGCCCACTGGCGGCTGACGATCAGCGGACCGAGTGCACCGGCGAGCAATCCGAGGATCGCGGCGGCGAGCAGCGCCTGCTGGACGAAGTCGTAGGTCAGCAGATTGGCTGTGGTGTCGAAGTCGAGCATCTTCGAGAATGCGTCGAGAACTTTCTCGTTCATGCCTTGTCTTCTCTGTCGTGCGGCACGGGTGGGTGGTGTGCGCCTGCCGAGCCGAGCGCATCGATCGAGTCGCCGGTTCCGACCACGACGAGCCGGCCGCGAACCTTCAGGACCTCGACCTCGGTGCCGTACAGCTCGGAGAGCACCTCGGTGGTCATGACCTCCTCGGGAGTTCCGATGCGGAACCGGCCGTCGACGATGTAGACGATGCGGTCGACGAGCGGCAGGATCGGGTTGATCTCGTGCGTCACGAACAGCACTGCCGTGTCGTGCTCACGCCGTCGGCGATCGATGAGGCTCGAGACGAGTGATTGGTTGGCGAGGTCGAGGCTGAGCAGAGGCTCGTCGCACAGCAACACCGACGGATCGCCGACGAGTGCCTGGGCGATGCGCAGCCGCTGCTGCTCACCGCCGGACATCGAGCCGACGGGTGCGCCCGCGAAGGAGTTGGCGTCGACCTGATCGATCGCGCGCTGCACCGTCTCCTTGCGCTGCCGCATGCCGCGCAGGCCCATGCCCCATTTGTGGCCGTCCCAGCCGAGGCCGACGAGATCGCGTCCGCGCAGGGGGAGATCGTCGTCGATGTTGCGTTGCTGGGGCACGTAGCCGACGCCCGACTGGCCGCGACGGACGGGATGGCCGTCGATCGCGGCTGTGCCGGACGTGAGGTGATTCTGGCCGAGCAGCACCTTGAGCAGAGACGTCTTGCCCGACCCGTTGGGGCCGAGAACGGCGACGAACTCGCCCTTCTCGACCGCCAGATCCAGGTTCTGCCACAGCGTGCGCTCGCCGAACGCCAGTCCGGCATCGCGCAGTTCTACAGCAGGCATGTACTACAGCTTTCCATCAGCAGGTCCGAGATCAGGAGTCGGATCGGCTCAAGGGGCGGTTGCGAGCGCGGCCTGCAGATCCGTTGCCGCCTTGGTCTGCCACTCGATGTACGTCATCCCGGCGGGCAGAGTTTCGGTGACCTCGACGACGGGGATGCCCGCGGCCTCGCTGGTGGAGCGAATGTCCTGCGTCACGGCATCTTCGGTCTGGATGTTGTAGACCAGCGCGCGGACGGACTTCGAGGTGAACAGATCACGTGTTGCAGCGATCGATGCCGGAGACGGGTCGTTGCCCTCCTCGATGGAGTTCTTGAAATCCTCGGGGGTGCGATCGTCGAGCTCGGACTCCTCGATGAGGTAGTGCGCGATCGGCTCGGTCTGCGCAACCGGTGCGTTCGGGTGGTCGGCGGCGATCTTCGCCGTCACGTCGGTGATGCCGTGCACCTGCTCGTGGAAGGTCTCGGCGTTGGCGGTGTACTGCGCAGCGTTGTCGGGATCGAGCTGGCCGAGCTTGTCGGCGATCTCCTCGGCGGTGTGCGCTGCCACCTCGGCGTTGTACCAGACGTGTTCGTTGACCTCGCCGTGTGAATGGCCGTCACCGTCCGTTGCCTCTGCTTCCGGCGTCGCTTCGCCGGAGGCGGGCTCGGAGTCGTGATCGTGGCTCTCGTCCAGCAGCGTGAAGGCATCGACCGACGGCACGTCCTTGCCCTCGGAACCGAGGATGTCCTCGATGAACTGGTCGTAGCCACCGCCGTTGTAGACCACGAGCGACGCCTCGGCGACGGCGGCTGCGTCGGCGGGGCTCGCCTCGTAGGAGTGCGGGTCCGCGGAGGGATCGGAGATGAGCGAGGTCACTGTCGCCAGATCGCCTGCCACCGCTTCGGCGACGCTTCCCCAGACGTTGGTGGACGCGACGATCGTGATCGGTCCGTCGACAGGGGTGGCCGGGGCGGACTCGATGCTCGCGGAGTCGGTGGAGCTGCATGCGCTGAGCGTGAGGGCTGCGGCGCAGGTCAGGCCGAGTGCGGCCGTGAGTTTGGTCCGGGACGCGCGACGGATGGACGACATCGATGTACTCCTGAAGGGCAAGGCTTGACGCTAATGGAAACCGTTACCGTTGTACTCTAGCGTTCGACGGGCCTTTGTTCGAATCGGACGAAGGCGACCTCGAGTTTCTTCGCGGTGCGTAGTGGGACTAACGTCCCGGTTATGGTCAGGTCAAGCGAACCGCGACGTCAGGCGACGTTGGCGTCGATCGCTGCCGAACTGAAGGTTTCGCGCACCACCGTCTCGAACGCCTACAACCGACCCGATCAGCTCTCCCCTGAACTCCGCGAACGCGTCCTCCAGGCCGCCAAGCGTCGCGGATACGCAGGCCCCGACCCCGTCGCGCGATCGCTGCGCACCCGCAAAGCCGGGGCCATCGGACTGCTCCTCACCGAAGCTCTGAGCTACTCCTTCCGCGACCCGGCCGCGATGAGCTTCCTCGCCGGACTCGCCGAATCCTGCGAAGCCGCCGGACAGGGCCTACTGCTCATCCCCGCCGGAGCCGAACGCGACGACGTGCAAGCCGCAGCCGTCGTCCAACAAGCAGGAGTCGACGGCTTCGTCGTCTACTCCGTCGCCGACGACGACCCCTATCTCGCGGCCGTTCGCGAACGCCACCTACCGATCGTCGTCTGCGACCAACCCCGTAACATCCCCGAAGCGGCCCTCGTCGCCATCGACGACCGAGGCGCAATGAAAATGCTTGCCGCGCATCTGATCTCGCAGGGGCACGAGCACCTCGCCGTCCTGTGTATGAGGCTCGGACGCGACCGCCGCGATGGCGTCGTACCCCCGGGACGGTTGGCGGACAGCCACTTCCACGTCCAACGCGAACGCATCGCCGGCGTCCAAGCAGCCATGATCGACGCCGGACTCGACCCCGACATCCTCACCGTCGTCGAACGCTTCGACCACACCGTCCGCTCCGGCCATTCCGCTGCAGCCCAAGCACTTCAGGCGAACCGCGAAACCACCGCCCTGCTCTGCACCACCGACGTCATCGCCCTCGGCGCACTCAACTTCGCGAGGGTCTCCGGAATCGATGTGCCGGGCCAACTCTCGGTCACCGGATTCGACGGCATCTCCGACGCCATCCGCGAGAACCTCACCACCGTGCGCCAGGACGCCGAAGAAAAAGGCCGTCGAGCAGGCAAACTGGTGCTCTCGTCCTCGCACTCGGGCATCGTCGCCGCCGAAACCCTGCCGACCGAACTCTTCCGCGGGCGAACCGCAGGACCGCCGCCGAAACAGCCGCCCGCTATCGCCTGAGCTGAGA